>JBFYXR010000046.1:0-4659 GCA_041310455.1 Desulfobacteraceae bacterium
TTTTGAAAAGGACACACCTTTTAACGAATGAAGTATAGGGAACTGTACCCTGTATGTCAAATAAAATTCAGAAGTCACCATAACTCCCCCATCCCCCTCTTATCTTAAGAGGGGGACATGAAGGGCTCCCTTTTAAGAGGGTACAACCTCATAATTTTTCGGTCTAATTGAGCTCTCCTCCCCTTAGATTAAGGGGAGGATGGGAGGGGTTATTCTATGTTACAGCTTCGGCGGAAACTCCGGCAGATTGCTGAAAAGTTCATGCTCGGTCCCGTCCTTGATCCTTGCCGCCCTCTTGGCTGATGCCTTGTATCTCTTGAGATCAGCCAGGCCCAGTATGGAAAGCTTCTGTGCCTCAAGGGAGCCCTCCGCATGGATGGTAAGCACGTCCTCATAGGATGAACCTATGTCCTTTACCAGCTTTATCATCCTCAGCCGGTCTTCCGTCGGGATGCCTGCCTTTCCTGCCAGGTATTTCTCTATCATGTCATGGGTCTCGGGGTTGAAGAAATCCTTTGAAGATGGGGCGGTCGCGACAATCCCCCCCGCAATATCCTGGAGGCACTTGGTTGCCTCATGCCAGTTGTTGGCAAACTGGTATTTGCATATGTTGGCTATCATAGGGTTCGGGTAAACCAGGTCCGAATCAGCCTCCTTGATGCAGTGCTCCACGGCGGCCTTTCCCAGTATCTCAACCATCTCGGTGTACATTACAAGCCATGTGAGCTTTTCACGGACATGGGGCTTCTTCTCAATGCCGTTGTATTCGGCCATCAATGCGGCCACTCCTGTGAAAAGCTCCAGCTCCATGGCCGTGTAGGTCTCGGCGCTCAGGCGGTGGAAGTTGGCGAACATGACCGCCAGGTCACCTGCGAATTCCCATTCGCCCTTGCGGAATATCCTGTCATTTGGACTAAAGACATTGTCAAACACTATAAGCGAATCATATATGTAAACGCTTCCGCTGATAGGGTGGTCAAACAGGCTGAAGCCTTCCTTTACCTCCGGTTCCGTGGAGATCATATTGATCCCCTTTGTGTTGGCAGGTATGCCGAAGGCAACTGCATAGGCCTTGTCTTCCGCCTTCATCGCATGGCACGGAGCAACAAGTATCTCATTGCAGGCCGGGGCCTGGCTTATATGGGCCTTAGCCCCGCTCACGATGATGCCGTCCTTTCTCTCTTCAACTATCCTGACGTAGAAATCCTTATGCTGGACCTGCTCGGACGGCCTCAGGCCCCTGTCTCCCTTGACGTCCGTAAGTGCCATGGCAAAGGAGAGATCGTTTTTCTGCAGAAGTCTTCGATAAGCCTCAACGTTCCCGGCATATTTTGTCCTGTATTTTCTGTCAACCCTGGGGGTGACGACCGTAACCGCGTTTAAGCCGTCCTTTGCCACAAACTTGGCCCCTGTAGGTTTTCCGAAGGAGACGCGCGCCCAGAGCTTGACAACCTCCCGGAGACGCAGCAGGTCTTCCTTTGTCCGCTGGGGCTGCAGGGCAAAACTTACCCTGTCTCCGTCATCATCAAGATCCGTAAGCAGATTCTGGTATCTGGGGTCGTTATTAAGGATATAATCCATTGCCACCCAGTCGTTTGTGATCTTGAGGATAGGATGCTTGGTAACATCATCCACCCTTTGTCCATCTATATAGACTATCCTGCCGTCCTTGAGGCTTTCCAAATATTGCTGCGGTGTTCTCAGTGCCATATGAAACTCCTTATCGAAATGATAAATCTGTTCAGGCTTGTTTCCGGGTGATTCCGGCATTCCATTTTGGTGTGAGAATTGATTTTACCACTTTTGAAGGATTCTTAACCACGAAAATCACCAAATACACGAAAATATTTTTTATCAGCTTTAACAAGAATCTTTTTTTATTTATTCGTGTGTTTCGTGTATTTCGTGGTTAGTTTTGTCCTTTAGCTTAGTGCTGACCGTTGACAGCTTCTTTATAACCCATGCCAGGTGCATATCTCCCTGTCGGTTGCTATGGTGCCGGTGATCCCTTTGCTGTCCTGGCAGGCCAGCAGGACAGCCGACCTGATCATCATATCAGCAGACTGCCATTCCGATTTGTCCGCATCAGGCTGCCACAGCCTCATGCCGTCCGTGTCAACAACCCTGTGGGGTTTCAGTGCATTTACCGCGATATTGTGCTTTCCTACCTCAGTAGCAAGGCCCAGTGTAAAACGGTCAAGACCGGCCTTTGACACGGCATAGGCCACTCCTGTCGGCACCGTACCTTCATCCCTTTCATCAGCCGCAAGGGAAGAGATGTTGATAATGCTGCCGGTTTTTCTTTTTATCATGTCCGGCAGAACTGCCTTTGAGCAGAGAAACGGACCCAGAAGATTTACCTTCTGAATTATTTCCCATCGTTTGGCAGGCGTTTCAAGAATGGGATAATAAAAGGCTACACCGGCATTGTTCACAAGCACATCAATATGGCCGAATTTATCCAGCGTCTGCCTGACCATGCTGTTCACGCTCTCTTCATCTATGACATCACAGCCCAGGGCAAGGGCATCATATCCCAGGGACTTTATCTCATCGGCGGTTTTTAATATTGTTCCTGGCAGATCCTTTCTATCGGTCTGCGACCGGGCTGCTATGACCACATTTGCCCCCTCCTTTGCAAAACCGATGGCAATGGCCTTGCCCAATCCCCTGCTGCTGCCTGTTATAATGGCTGTTTTACCTTTGAGTTTCAAAATCTTTCTCCTTTTAATTGGATTGTTGGTCTTCCCGTGCATTGAATCTGACTAAGCCGGAACCTGCGGACTTCCTCCCCTAAAAGTGGAGGAAAGTCAACAACATGAGCTAAAAATGTTTGTCAATTGAATGATTTAATGGATGAATATGATTAACATTTTTCAAACCGCTCCAAGCCCTCTCAATACAAATTCAACAAGGGCGTCGGCGTGCTTTTCGTTTTCTTTTTCATCTAATGTCCAGCCGGACAGGGCCAGAAAGGCCAGGATATACGCCGTCAGACTGCTCATGAAATCCATATCATCCCCGGCCTGGTTCGTCCTTTTTAAATTATCCAGGAGCTTGCGCCAGAAGCCGACCACATTGTTATGATGCAGTTGTATAAATACCTGGTAGTATTTTTTATCAAGATACTTGCTTTCGGAATACATGAACTGGACAAGCTTCTTGTTCTCGATCATGAACTCCAGGGAATGATTCAGGGCCTTCCTTAATCTTTGCGCCGGATCATCAATCCGTTCTATGTTCGCTTTTTCAAGATATGTGTACCAGACCTCCTGCATGTGTTTGAACACCAGATACAGGACATCCTCCTTGCACGATATATAGTGATATAGCTGACCGATGGACATGCCGCAGGCATTTGCTATTTCCCGCATGGTGGTAGGGTGATATCCTTTTTTGAAAAACAGGCTGCATGCGCCATCTACGATCTGATGATGTCTGTTTTCAACCAGGGAGATATTGTGAGTGGAAGCGAAAAACAGATCCTTGGGAAATACCTGCCCCTCACTTTTTTTATGGGATGTCTTTTTTACCCTGTTAGCTGCCATCCTCAAAACCTGCTATTACAAATGCTTCGATAAACACCATAAATATAATCCAAACAGGGGACACTTCCCCATAAAGAAAAACCGGGCAGATCAATAAAGAATATATTTATTCTCCCTGCCCTGCCCGGTCGTGTTTAATTGCATCAATTAATTATTCGTCTTTTTTAATCATTATGGCCTGGCCGATGCCGCCGCCGCCGCACAGGGTCGCGACGCCCAGCTTATTGCCCCTCTTTTCCATCTCATGGATAAGGGTTACAACAAGGCGACATCCCGTATTTCCGACCGGATGCCCCAGTGCGATACCGCTTCCGTTTACGCTGACAATATCCCTGTTGAGTCCCAGTTCACGCTCAACCGCAACGGAAGGCGCTGCGAACGCCTCGTTAATCTCCCAGAGCTCAATGTCCTTGACGGAATATCCCGTCATGGCAAGAAGCTTTTTAACAGCCGGTATGGGACCGATCCCCATGATAGCAGGATCCACGCCTACTGCAACGGACCCCAGGATCTGCCACCTGCGTTTAAAACCCATTTTATCCGCAAACTCCCTTGATACGATGATGGATGCGGAGGCGCCGTCATTGATGCCTGATGAGTTACCGGCTGTGACCGTCCCGGTTTCCTTGAAGGAAGGCTGTAATTTGGCAAGGCCTTCAAGGGTAGTGTCGAACTTCGGATGACCGTCCGTATCTACTATCTTATCCGGTTTGCCTCTTTTGCCCTTGATCACAACAGGTACTATCTCATCCTTGAACCGCCCTGTCTCAATGGCCTTTTTCGCGCGCATCTGGCTTCCATATGAGAATTCATCCTGGTCTTGTCTTGATATATTATAGCGCTCCGCCACGTTTTCCGCGGTCTCGCCCATCTGGATCTTCAGGGTGTGATCGCTCAGGCTGTCCCACAGATCATCGGATAGTTTCTGGTGACGAAGCCTTAGACCCCATCTTGCGCCGTATATGGAATGCCCCACGTTGCTCATGCTCTCCCCGCCGCCTGCAAGGATGGCATCGGCCTCATTAAGGCGTATACGGAAGGAAGCAATCCGCATCGCCTACATGGAAGAACAGCAGGCCCGGCTCAGCTGAAGAACCGGTACGGTATAGGG
>JBFYXR010000047.1:0-3844 GCA_041310455.1 Desulfobacteraceae bacterium
GGACGGCGCAGGCAATACCTTTAAGGCTACAGCTAAACCGGTGCTCATCGGCACGGCTGTTGTCGGGGCCACCACCATGGTCTTCGGCATCATCATCCTCCTGGAAAACATGTTCGGCGATGTTGTGGCAAAGCTTAGCCTTGTACAGCCCACAACCATCCTTGGGCTTCTCATGGGCGGGGCGGTAATCTACTGGTTTACCGGCGCCGCAACACAAGCAGTCACGGCAGGGGCCTACAAAGCTGTTGTCTTTATCAAGAAGAACATCAACCTGGAGAAGGAAGAGGCATCAATTGAAGACAGCAAAGAGGTCGTAAAGATATGCACGCAGTATGCACAGAAGGGCATGTGGAATATCTTTATCGTTATCTTCTTCATGGCACTTGCCCTCTCATTCTTCAACCCGTACTTCTTTATCGGGTATCTTATAGGCATAGCATTCTTCGGCCTCTTCCAGGCCATCTTTATGGCCAATGCAGGCGGGGCATGGGACAATGCCAAGAAGATCGTTGAGGTTGACCTGAAGGAAAAAGGGACTCCGCTCCACGAGGCAACTGTCGTGGGCGATACCGTCGGCGATCCCTTCAAGGACACGTCTTCAGTATCCATGAACCCTGTTATCAAGTTTACGACACTCTTCGGGCTTCTTGCGACTGAAATAGCGGTTACAATGACCAACCAGACGCTTAAAAATGTGATAGGGGGTGTCTTCTTCCTTATCGCACTTATCTTCATATACCGCTCATTCTACAGCTTGAGGATCGGGGAAGAAAAACTTTAAACCGACAGGATAGGCAGTTAATTAAAGGCGCCCCGGATCGGGGCGCCTTTTTTTATGCAATTCATTCCCATTGGTTTCTACTGTCTCCTGTTCGGATAAGGCCAGGGTAATCCCTCCATGCATCCCCTAACCTAATGGGAAGGAAGGAATACATTAGGATCAGCTACAATTTAGTTGATCGATGATCAGGATTCAAGGCCCTTCAATGGTACTCAGGGCCGTGAGCGTGCCGAACGGGTTCCAGGTGTCAAGGATTGGAGCGTTTCCTCCCCTTTCAGGGGAGGATTAAGGTGGGGTCTGCCGAGCTCTGGTTCACACACATCGACCTCTCAATACCCCCTCCAGCCTCCCCCTAAAAGGAGGAGGGAATTACATTTAGGCCGATGACATCATGTTGATTTTAATCAATTGATTTTAGAACCCCGCATCTTATAGACAAGGGTCGTTCAATTGCACAGGGTTATAAATTGACACAAGAGGCAAAATATTCTAAACTTAAACTTAATAATTCTTAGAGCATCAAAACATTATCCTGCCACGAAAGAAAACGGATAAGCTGAGTAAGGCGTTATTTTTTCAAGGAAATCACATCCATGTCCGATATATATATGAGAAAATGATATTGCAGTGAACACTTTAATAAGGATTCATCTTAAGGCCAGAGGCTCAGGGCGCAGGGTTCAAGACAGTGGATTTCAAATTTGAGATTTAAAATTTTTTTAAAACTTTGCGCCTTATGCCTTGAGCCTTCTTTATTGGTAGCTTGCTAATGGATATTGCAACTATTGTAGGGCTCACATTAGGAATCGGGGCGGTGATAGGCTCCTTTATGATGGAAGGGGGACAGCTTTCTTCTCTTTTGCAGGGTCCTGCAATCCTCCTGGTCCTAGGCGGCACATTCGGCGCAGCCACCATTACCACTTCATTGGGTCAACTGAAAAGACTGCCCAAGCTGTTGAGCATAATTTTTGTAGAAAACAAAATGAATGCCCATGAGCTTATCGATATTATCCATGATTTCGCGCAGAAATCCCGCAAGAACGGCCTGTTAAGCCTTGAGGACGAAGTGGAGCCTGTCAAAGACACTTTTCTGAAGAAGGCTATCCAGTTGACCATAGACGGTTTCGAAGTCAACAAGATCAAGGAAAGTCTTGAAATAGAGATGTCGTATATTGAAGAAAGACACAAGGCAGGGATTACCTTCTTTCAAAAATTGGGCGGATTCTCCCCTACCTTCGGGATTATCGGAACGGTTCTGGGGCTGATCCACGCACTGGGGAGCCTGCAGGACAGCGCAAGCGCAGCCACTGCCATAGCAGGTGCATTTATTGCCACGCTCTGGGGCATTTCTCTTGCCAACCTGATCTATCTGCCCATATCCGATAAATTAAGGGCAAAGCATCAGGAAGAGGCCCTGTACCTTCAGATAATAACCGAAGGTGTGCTATCCCTAGCTATGGGGGACAACCCCAGGGTCATAAAGATGAAGCTGCTGTCTTTCCTTCTCCCCAAAGCAAGGGGTGAGGAATGATTAAAAGAAGAAAGAGCGAAGAGGATAAGGAGAACCTTGAGCGGTGGCTCCTTACCTATGCGGATCTCATAACCCTTCTCCTGGCCTTTTTTGTAATGCTCTATGTGTTTTCCAAACAGGATACCAGAAAATATGACGCCATGACCATGCAGCTGAAGGCCATTTTTTCCGGCGGGGCAGGGGTCGTTGTTGAGGGCGGGCGGACCGGTTCACAGACCATAGAAGCGACCAATGAGGGGCCTTCCGATATACAGATAAGACGAGAACTTGAGAAACAGATAAAAGAACTCTCTCAGGTGGAGGGGCAGGGAAATAACATATCGGTCATAACTGATGAAAGGGGCATTGTAATAAGGATCATGGATAAGGCCTTTTATGATACGGGCAAGGCCGATTTAAAGGACAGGGCCAGGGAGACGCTGGACAAGATTGCTCCGGTTATCAAGACCCTTCCGAATGAGATAAGGATAGAAGGCCATACCGATAACGTCCCTATAAATACTTATGAATTCAGATCAAACTGGGAACTCTCCGTAAGGAGGGCGACAGAGGTTGTGAGATATCTCATAGAGAATGGAGGGCTTACAGCTCAAAGGATCTCTGCGGCCGGATACGCGGAATACAGGCCTGTTGCAGATAACGATTCAGAGGCAAACAGGGCATTAAACAGAAGGATCGAGATTATAGTTGTAAATACCGCCGATAAAAAATCTTCCCGGGCAAACTGAAATTGCGCGCCTTTAAAATCCTAAATCCAATCCACATCCTGTAAACGGTAAACGAAGAGACTGTTCGGTTTCTAAAGCGCTATTTGTGTTCCCAGCTCAACCACGCGGTTAGGAGGAAGATGGAAATAGCTTGTCGGATTTCCTGCATTCTTCGCCATAAGGGCGAACAGGCTCTTTCTCCAGCGCAACATCCTGGTGTGACCGTCAGTGAGGAGTGTCTCTCTGCCGAGATAATAGCTTGTTTTTAAAGGCTGCACATCAATCCCATGACCGGAGGCCATATTCATGATCTCCGGTACATTCGGAGATTCCATAAAGCCATAATATGCCGTGACTCTATAGAAGCCTTCACCAAGGTTCTCTACTTTTATCCTGTCCTTGACGGGGATTGCAGGAGAATCCGCGGAGATGATTGAAAGCAGCACGACATACTCGTGTAACACATGGTTATGTTTCATATGGTGAAGAAGCGTTACGGGGATGCCCTTCGGGGATACGGACATAAATACCGCTGTTCCAGGGACTCTCTGGACTTTTTGCCGAGCAACGTCGGTGATGAACAGCTCCAGTGGAAGTTTGGTTTCAGTAAGTATCTTGCTGATTTCCTCCCGTCCCCTTCTCCATGTGGTCATGATAATCGTTATGAGTGCTGCAATTAGAAGCGCAAACCACCCGCCACTGGCAACCTTGAAAAGGTTCCCGCCCAGGTAGGCGATGTCAAAAATCAGGAAGATCCCGACAAGGGGCCCCGCTTTCCAGAGGGGCCAATTCCCTGCATGCATGAGCACCAGAAAAAAGAGAAGG
>JBFYXR010000048.1:0-3283 GCA_041310455.1 Desulfobacteraceae bacterium
TGCCGAAGCGCCTCAGTCACTTAAAAAACCAGACCGGTTCATTTGAAAAACAGATCGATGGCGCTATCCAGGCTGTAAGGGACATATGTTCCAGGCTCAGGCCCTCTGTCCTGATGCATTTCGGACTATCCGCGGCAATAGAATGGTACCTGGAAGATCTTCGGAAACGTACAGGCATTACTTGCAGCTCACAAATCGATGTAGATGTCCCTGTCGAGGAGACAGAGCTGTCATTGGTCCTGTTCCGCATCATGCAGGAGACTATGACCAACATCCTCCGTCATGCAGAGGCCGCTGAGGTTAACCTCTCACTTACTGTTAAGGATGATGATATAGTGCTGGAGATCAGGGACAACGGCAGGGGCATAACCGCCGACCAGATGACAAAGCCCCAATCCTTCGGGATTATCGGCATTCGTGAAAGGGTGCGATTCTGGGGAGGGACTTCGACCTTTGCAGGCATTCCGGGTGAAGGCACGACCGTCACAATCTCTATACCTCTTAAAAAAAGAACATGTTTGCAGAACAGGCAAACGGTGTCTGCCGCGGGCAAGAAAGGGAAAAAGTCATCATGATAAAGATTTTCATCGTAGATGATCATATGATATTTCGCGAGGGGATAAAAAAGGTGCTTGCCGCGGCTTCGGACATAAAGGTTGCAGGTGAGGCAGGCAACGGGAATGACGCCCTGCTCGCTCTTGCGCGCAATCATTACGATGTTGTCCTGCAGGATCTGGCCCTTCCCGACATCGAGGGGCTCGACCTCCTGCGCCGCATAAAGAACCGGAAACCGGACGTGCCGGTCCTTGTCCTCAGCTTTTTCCCCGAGGAACAGTTTGCCGTAAGGGTGCTCAAGGAGGGGGCATCGGGGTATCTGACAAAAGAGAGCATACCCAATGACCTTATCGATGCCATCCGAAAGGCGGCAGGAGGGGGGAAATACATCAGCGCGGCCCTGGCGGAAAGCCTGGCCGGTTCAGTTACCGGGGAAAATAAAAACCGCCCCCATGAATACCTTTCAAGACGTGAATTGCAGATCTTCTCCATGATCGCAGCAGGCAGATCGGTCAAGGAGATGGCCTATGAACTCTCCCTGGCCCGCACCACCATCACAAGCTATCGTTCCCGCATTTTTCAGAAACTGAATTTCAAAACAAACGCGGATCTTATCCGTTATGCGATTGAAAATCGTCTCGTATAGCCCCCCCCAGGGTCAACTCTTTTCATCCGAAGTCTTCTTCCCCATTATTGATGCCGTTATATGACGGCATCAGCCCTTCAAAATTCTACATGGGGGTCTATTAAATATCTGCATCCATTTCCGGGAGTTAATGATATTGATGGAATGAAGATTATTTAGCTCCTTATCATGAAATGTATTTTCATGGGTTAATGCCACCGGGAAGATGCATGTCTCTCTTCTCCGACGGCCGGCTAAACAGATCTTGATACTCAGCCTTAAGAATTATTATACTTCACTGAAATGATATTAAAAAAAGGGGGGCAAAATGATAAAATCGTTTTCTATTAAGAATCTTTTAGCGGCTCCGGTTATGTTCATGGCACTGGTATTACTGGCGCCGTTTTTTATTCAATATGCAAAGGCCGCAGAAATCCCAAAAGGGGCAGGCTTTGAGCTGATAACAGACATCGGGATCAAGGGAAGTAAATTTTACCTGTATTCCCCATCAAATCCTTATCTGGATTTTCTCCTTTCTCCTATGCTTAATTCCGTCATTTTTGTTTATCCTGATAAACCCTATGGCAGCAAAGAAGAGGCATGGAAAGACCTGCTGAGTACAGGGCTTATGGATATAGCAGAAAAAGGGGCAGCGTATGTCATCATGCCTGTTCCGGCGAATGGAGATCAATGGGGTGGTGAAGCGGATCTGAAGGTCTATTACGAGTCCCAGTTCTATCTTGCGGGTGGTGAAATTACTCCCCCGGACAAGGATGGCGGCCTGCCTGCCACCAGGTATCCGCGTAATATCTATAACAACCAGCAATACATTATTGCCGAAGGAAGCGGGGCCACCTTTGTGAATAATATCCTCTCACAGCATGCGGAACGAATAGCCGGGATACTTGCCTTTGGGGGCAAGATTGACAAGTCAAAAAAACAAGGGCTGGCCCTGCCGGCATACCTGGTCAATGCCGACAAGGCGGCTGTTTCATACTACAAGGCCGTCAACAGTACAGACACTGAGGTTAAGCCGGGGGTATTTGAGAACCGCGGCTATAAGCTCAAGAAGGTAATCACCGCTAATGGCGGCAATGCCTTTGATGCAGGGATTATTGCCGATGCCTGGAAGCAGATGTTCAGCCAGACAGCCAGGGTCTGCATTACGGCCAATCTTGTTCTCAACAACAGGGACATGCAGGAATGGATTCTCCAGGACCGTCCCAACTACAAGGAACTAGGAATCACAAGGGTTGACCATAAAAATGAGAAACTTCCCGACGGAACAGTTGCCCTCTGGTACGATTATGTGCCCGATCGTGTCCCGGCCAACCCGAAGACCAAGGTGCCTTTAGTAATTGACCTTCACGGTATGGGCGGTGATCCTATTTATCAATCGGACAGCAACGGATGGACGGAGAAAGCGGCAAAGGAGGGCTTCATTACAATTTCACCCGACTATCCGGGACCGACCGCGGAAGGTGAAAAGGTCGTGCTTGGTATTCTGGATTATGCAAAGAAGACCTACCCTATTGATGAGAGCAGGGTGTATCTCACGGGCTTCTCCATGGGTGGTATGTCGACAGCCATGATAGGGCTGAAAAACGCAGATAAATTTGCCGCAATAGCAGTCATGGGAGCCGGCGGTGCTGATGACGAGAGTATCAGGGCTGCCGTTAAGTATGTAAAGGATAAAATAGATCTTCCCTTTGCAGTGATAAAAGGATCAAATGACGGTTTTTCCAGGGATAAAGACGGCAATATCAGTCCTACCGACAGGGAGCGGGCACTGGGAGGATTGGAAAGAATGATGGAAATAAATGAATTGAAGTACGGCAATCCTGACTTTGCCGCCTGTCCCTACTGGGGATATCCCACAAAGAATGCCGAGATTCAGACTTCGTCAGGTTTAAAATATGACATAAGTTATATGTACAAGGACGGGCAGCAAAAACCGCCGATTGCCAAACTGGTTATTCTTGAAACTGCCGGTCACGCCCACTCACAATATTTCGCTGCCTTGGCATGGGATTTCTTTTCAATGTTCTCACGCACTTCTGCCAGATAGATGAATCTGTAAAGATGTTAAATGTAGCGCGAAGA
>JBFYXR010000005.1:0-9030 GCA_041310455.1 Desulfobacteraceae bacterium
AGGGAACCTCGGATATATTTCGAATATTGATGGTCCTTGTTTTATATAAGAGTATTTATAAGGAGCAGCCTAATGAAGGCAGGGACGGGATACAGCCATAAAAAGGATGCCTTTTCCGCAGGCAGGGAGGCGGCTGAAAATGCCGTCCGGTCACAGGGGCTTGACCGGGCCGACCTGGTGTTAGCCTTCCGGAGGGGCCATGCTGACCACGATGAGTTTTTTAAAGGAATCATGTCGATAACAGGAAAAAACACGCCGATATTAGGCGGCTCCGCCATTGGAATAATCACAAATAATGAGCTTTCCTACAGGGAATTTGCCTCCGGCGCTGTGGTGCTTCAGTCGGACAGCCTGACCAGCAGGATATTTTGCGCCGATGCAATTGATAAAGGTGAAGAAAAAGCGGGAGAGGTTCTTGGTGAAGCGCTGTCAAAGGAGACAGGCGGAAAGCTGGTCCTGCTGTTTTATGATTCCATAAGAAGGCCTCCAGCCGGCGCCATGCCCCCTGTTCTGAACTCTTCATCATACCTGCTCAAGGGCATCGAGAGGCGTTTCAATAAACCGATACCAGTGGTCGGTGCAGGTCTTATCGGAGATTTTGACTTTAATTTTACAAGGCAATTCTGCGGTTCATATATCGGAGAGCAGAAGGCGGTGGGGGCGCTGCTGGATGGTGATTTTAAGGTCTACACAAGGATTACACACGGCTGTACGCCTCTTGACGGGATATATTACAGGATCACCAGAATGGAAGGGCCTCTCATCTACGAACTGGACGGCAAACCCATAACAGATATTATCGATGATATATACGGGACCAGGAGGTGGAGGGAACAGAAGCCTGTAAAACTTCTTACTCTCGGTGTAAATTATGGCGACAGATATGACCAGTCAGAGGAATCTACATGTGTGAACAGGCTGATACTTGGCGCCCTTCCGAACGGGGAAGGGATCAGCATCTTCGAGTCTGATCTGGAAACAGGGGCGCTTATTCGTTTTATGGTCAGGGATACCGATGAGATGATGCGCTCCGCAAGGATAAACACGGAAGGTATCATGGAGGAGATAATCGCAAAGGGTGAAAGACCTGTCTTAGGCCTCTATATAGATTGCGCGGGTCGCACTGCGGAATATCAGGATATCATATCTGAGGAAGCCGAGATTATTCAGAATGTCTTCAGCCTTTACGGCGTTCAGCTGTTCGGTTTCTATTCCGGAGTCGAGATAGCTCCAATGCCTGAGAAGAGCAGGGGGCTTGACTGGACAGGGGTCCTGCTGATTTTTTCGGAGGAGAAAAAGTGAAAAAGGAAGACGGAAATCCGCGGGAGGAATACCTGCAACTGAAAAAGGAACTGGAAGAGGCCAGAAGGGAAGCAGAGTATTATAAACAGATTGCGCTTGAATCCGGAAAAAAACGCCTCAGAGAGATAGAGCGGCTGTCAAACGTTATTGCCGAAAGGGACGCGGCTGAAAAGGAGCGCCTGAGGCTTGATGCCGAATGCCAGAGGGCAAAAAAGATTGAGTCGATAGGTATGCTTGCCGGCGGGGTTGCCCATGATCTGAATAACGTCCTGGGCGGGATTGTAGGGTACCCTGATATTATTTTGAGACAGGTTCCGCCGGACAGCCCTGCCGTAAAATTCATAATAGCAATGAAGGAGTCAGGCAGAAAGGCCGCGGCTATAGTAAAGGATATGCTCACACTTGCCAGGAAAGGGATTGAGCCGAAGGATGTCATAAACCTTAAGGCGGTTATAGAGGGATACCTGGGGAGTCCCGAGTATGAAAAGCTCATGGAATCACACCCCGGCGTCTTGATTAAAGCAAACCTGAGCAGTGATCTGATGCCCGTTATCGGCTCCTCACATCATCTTTCCAAGATTATCATGAACCTGGTCTCGAATGCCGCGGAGGCCATGCGCGATGAAGGAACCGTATGGATATCGGCAAAGAATCAGCATGTTGAAAAGTTGAACACGCTTTTTGGAGAGGTCCCGGAAGGAGACTATGCCGTTGTTGAGGTTGAAGATACAGGTGTGGGAATACCTGAAGAAGACCTTGAGCGGATTTTTGAACCCTTTTATACAAAGAAGGTTCTGGGAAGAAACGGGACAGGCCTCGGCATGGCAGTGGTCTGGAGCGCGGTCAGAGACCATGACGGATTCATCGATGTGAAAAGCGCGAAGGGTGAGGGCGCCCTGTTCAGGGTGTTTTTCCCGGTCACAAAGAGGCAATTCAGCAACCATGACCCTGGTTCGCATGCAGGGGACTACAGGGGCAGGGGAGAAAAGATACTTGTTGTTGATGATGTAAGGGAGCAGAGAGAGATAGCCAGCGCAATGCTTTCCGGGCTGGGATATGCCGTCGCCGTAGTTGCCAGCGGGGAGGATGCCATAAGATACGTTAGGGATAACCCTGTGGATCTTGTAATACTGGATATGATTATGGACCCCGGGATTGACGGCCTTGATACCTATAAGGGCATTATAGAAATGTACCCCGCACAAAAGGCTTTAGTTGTAAGCGGGTTTTCAGAGACGGATCGTATCAAAGATATTCTAAGGCTCGGTGCATCGGCCTATATCAAAAAGCCCTATATACTGGAAAAAATAGGTAAAGCCGTCAGGGAAGTGTTAGATGACAACAATAAAAAGTCTTGATATTTTACATATTTTACATATTTAGACATATTGTCTACATATTCCTCTGTTTTAATAACGCATTAAGTTACCGGTTCGAGTTTACTACTTAATGGTTTAATCTTCCATTAAAGGGGAATCCATCCCTCATATCCGGAAACATGTAATCAAAAAAGGGATTATATAAGGGGCATTCGGAGTAACCGGATGCTTGAGTAATCTCACGAAGGTTATTCGTCGTGATTTTATTGTAAGGTGGAGTCGGCGTATAACGATAACTATTGGAAACGTTTTTTGGATTCAAAATAAAGGACATGACATGCATTCTATAAGACTTCTGTTTCTCCTGACACTTTTTCTTTTTTCCCCCTGTATCGGGTCCGCGGCAATAAATGTAGACGGTCATCTTGACGAGACCGAGTGGTCCGATTCGCAAAGTTTCAGCGATCTGGTTGTAATAGATCCTGTGACCCTTGCAACCCCCACTTATGCCACTGAGGCGCGGGTTGTTGCAACGAAAGAGGGCCTGGCCGTAGGGATGATATGCGAGCAGCCAAGCACTGCAAAGCGCACGCGAACAGTTACATCCCGAGATGCCATGGAATTCGATTCCGACAGTGTGAGCGTTCTGATTGATTTCGATGGTACCGCCAAGACGGCCTATGAGTTCAGCGTATCCATGACAGGCTCATATCGTGACGGAACCACAACTTCAAATGCCCTCTTCTCCAATACTGACTGGGATGGAGTGTGGAAGCGTGCGGTCTATGAAGAGCCGGAACGCTGGACCGTTGAGATTCTCCTGCCCTGGTCCATTGCGGCAATGCGTGACGGAGACGGAAAGACACGTCAGATAGGCATGTTCTTCAAGCGTGAAGTTCAGGAAAGCAAGGAGATATTCGGATATCCCGCAGTCATCCAGATGCAGCCGAATTTTATGAGCAGCTTTGCCAAAGTCGAGATACCCAGCTATACGTCACAGCAGCTGGATGTGGTGCCATATGTTACGGTCCTGAGCGACATGGTAAAAGACAGTGTAAAAGGAAAGGCCGGTCTGGATGTTTCCTGGAAACCAAGCAATAAATTTCAGGTCGTTGCTACCTTCAATCCTGATTTCGGCCAGGTTGAGAGTGATCAACTGGTTATAAATTTCTCCGCCTTTGAATCCTTTTTCAGCGATAAGCGGCCTTTTTTCACTGAAAATCAGGCGATATTTAATGTCAATATGTCCGGTGGAGGAGGCGGCCTCGGCTCAGGCGGCCCTGGCTCAGGCGGCCTGTTCTCAGGAGGAGGGACCCAGCTTATCTACACACGCCGCATAGGCGGGCCAAGAGATGATAACAGGGAGGCCAGCAGTATTGAAGGGGCGCTGAAAATAATCGGATCAGAAGGTCTATTCAATTATGGAGTCTTTGCAGCGAAGGAATCCGATGAAGTCGGCAGGACCTTTTATGCAGGCCGTGTAACCATTCCGGGTAATAGCTGGTCAGCAGGCGTTCTTTCCACCTATGTTGACAGGCCGTATCAGGATAAAACTGCCCTGGTGAACAGTATTGATTATGATTTCAGACTTGGGGATTCATGGCGTTGGAAAGGGCAGCTCGTCGGCAGCAAGGTCACTTTATCGTCAGATGAAACCTCAGGCTATGCCGTATCGACTTCGCTGGATTATACCGTAAGTAAAGACCAGAATTATAATATGGCTGTAAGTAGATTTGATAATAAATTCGACATCAATGATATGGGTTTTCTGACGCGTAACGACCTTGAACAATTCTCTATTGATGGAGACTGGCAGATAAACAGCTTCGCTGAAAGTTCAAACATAGCATCAATAGGCTGGGGCTTAACGGGCAGTATGAGCCGAAACACTGAAGGCGATCGATTCCCTGCAAGCATAAATTTTATGGGGAATGCCAGTTTTCGCAACGGATCGAGATCCATGTTCGGTGTCAACTACAGTACATCCGGTTATGACGACAAAATCTCCCGTGGAAACGGATTGGTTCGTCTCAATCAGAGATTTGGAGGCAATATCTCCTATTCCACGGAAAGAAAGGGCGGCTGGAAGTATTATCTCGGGATGAGGGCCTCCCAGGAGGGCTATGCAGGCTGGGGAGGAGGCATTAGTGCCGATGCCGTATGGTATCCCACTGATAATTTAAACCTGAATTTCAACATCGGCCCGAACTGGTGCCGTGACTGGCTCTTATGGGTGCAGGGAACTCAGCTCGGGAGCTTCTCACGCAGCCAGGTAACCGGAACGATTTCCGCAAACTGGTTCCCGGCCGTAGGTCATGAATTTCGTTTAAAGGCGCAATGGGCCGCAGTGAGGGCTGAAGCGGAACAGAGTTATAATATAGGCGCGGGCGGACGTTTAATCCGTGACAATGAAGCGATGAACAATTTTGCACAAAGCAATTTCGGCCTTCAATTCCGCTACCGTTACGAGATCGCCCCTCTTTCCGATATTTATGTGGTCTATAGCCGGGGCGGTTTTGATTACATCAATAACCCGGATGAGGACATGCTTACACTTCTTGGTGACAGCACCAAACTGAGAAACTCGGACCAGATACTGGTCAAGGTGCGGTATGGATTTTGAAAATTGTTCTGAATGAGGAAATCACTTTTTTTCACATTTAATATATGGGCGCCGATCTCATGATGGCGCCCATATTATTTGGGACCAGACCTTATTTTTTAGGAACTTCACTTAATGGAATCCCAAATGCTTCAGCTACACCCTTGCCGTAATCAGGGTCTGCCTTCAGGCAGTTGCCGATATGGCGGATTTTAACATCCCGTGCCGCGTCAGCGATGGCCCGGGCTGTATTTTCAAAGAGGACCTTTTTCTGCTCGGGGCTCATCAGGCGGAAGAGCATGCCCGGCTGGGAGTAATAGTCATCATCCGTCCTGTGATTCCAGTGGTCAGCTGCGCCTTCAATACTGAGGGGCGGTTCGCGGAAATCCGGCTGCTCCTGCCATTCGCCGAAGCTGTTGGGCTCATAACCGAGTGTGCTGCCGTAGTTGCCGTCAACCCTCATGGCGCCGTCCCTGTGATAACTGTGGAACGGGCAGCGCGCCTTATTGACCGGAATGAGATGGTGGTTCACACCGAGCCTGTAACGCTGTGCATCCCCATAGGAAAAGAGCCTTCCCTGAAGCATTTTGTCAGGAGAGAAACCTATGCCCGGCACAATATTGGCCGGATTGAAGGCCGCCTGTTCGACCTCGGCGAAATAGTTTTCAGGATTGCGGTTAAGCTCCAGAACGCCTACCTCAATCATGGGGTAATCATTGTGAAACCATACCTTGGTAAGGTCAAAGGGATTATAGGGACATTTGGCGGCATCCTTTTCCGGCATCACCTGGATAAACATGGTCCATCGCGGGAAATCCCCTTTTTCAATGCTGTAATAGAGGTCTCTCTGGTGGCTTTCCCTGCATTTGCCTATCGCCTTTTCCGCCTCCTCATCCGTCAGGTTCTTGATCCCCTGCTGTGTTTTCAAGTGAAATTTGACCCAGTAACGCTCGTTTTTGGCGTTGATAAGGCTGAAGGTGTGGCTGCCGAATCCGTGCATGTGGCGATAGGTTGCGGGTATACCCCTGTCGCTCATTACAATGGTGACCTGGTGGAGGGCCTCAGGAAGTGATGTCCAGAAATCCCAGTTGTTCATGGCGCTTCGCAGGTTGGTTCTAGGGTCGCGTTTTACCGCATGGTTCAGGTCCGGGAATTTCAAGGGATCACGCAGAAAAAACACGGGGGTGTTATTTCCAACCAGGTCCCAGTTTCCTTCTTCAGTGTAAAATTTCATGGCAAATCCGCGGATGTCGCGTTCCGCGTCAGCCGCGCCCCGCTCGCCGGCGACTGTTGAAAACCGTATGAATAGATCAGTCTTTTTTCCTATCTGAGAAAAAATCTTTGCCTTGGTGTAACGGGTTATGTCATGGGTTACGGTGAAGTTGCCATAGGCCCCGGAACCTTTTGCGTGCATCCTTCGTTCCGGGATAACCTCCCTGTCAAAATGGCCGAGTTTCTCCAGATACCACACGTCCTGAAGAAGCGCTGGACCCCGGGGTCCGGCGGTCATGATATTCTGGTTGTCAGCGACAGGTGCGCCGGCATTGTTTGTTAGTTTTTTATCCTTGCTCATCTGGTTTCTCCTTTCGTTGGCTAAATTGTTTTTGTCAAAGGTATGCCAGCCATTTTCACAGTAATAAATATTATTCAGGAAAATATACTAAATAGGAATATATATTAAGAAACGATGCAAATCAATACTTTCTTAATACTGGAAAAGTTCAAACTGGAATTGTTCTAAAATTATTCTGTCTCTAAACAAATATTCAACGGGAATAGTGAATGGGAGCACTTGAAATATATTGAAAATAGGTCATTGATAACAGGATAAACTATAAATTCGGAGAAAATGAAATAATACGGATTTAATTTTTCTTAAGGCACTTTTTACACACGCCGTAGACAACCAACCTTTTATCGTTAGCTTCACCCCATGTGCTGATATCATCCGGAAGTGAGGCTTTATCAATAAGCGGCCAGATAAAATCTTTGATTTCGCCGCATCTGCGACAGATAAGATGATGATGAAGGACCTGGCTGGCCTCGAAACGGGCCAGGCTTTCAGATGTGTCAACCCTGTTAATAATTCCGCGGTCCGCAAGTGTCGCGAGGGTCCTGTAAACCGTATCCAGTGAGACAGTCGGGAGCCTGTTCCTTATACGCTGATGCAGAATATCGGCAGTAGGGTGATCCATGGCTTCGATGAGTTCGCGGAAGATTTCCAGACGCTGATGTGTTACCTTCAGCCCGGAATTCCGGCAGGAGATCTCAAAGTCTGACAGCTGTTCATCCAGGGATTTCATTCTTTATCCACCCCTCCGATATTTTAATATCAATTCCTAGATAGGAATATACATCAGGTTCAGGTTAAATGTCAACATAAACATATTTTTTTCTTGACAGCGACCTTTTACATGTCGGAAAGTTTTATCAAATAACTGAGGAGGTATTTCGTCATGATCGTCACTGTTGTGATTGTTTGCATGATCTTGTTTTTTCTAGGTTACCGCTTTTACAGCAGATTTGTAGCCAGGGACTTTAAGCTTGATAATACTGTCGTGACGCCTGCCGTTGAGATCAACGATGGTGTTGATTATGTCCCGGCAAAGCCTTCACTGCTTATAGGCCAGCATTTTTCTGCGATCGCCGCAGCAGGGCCGATAGTCGGTCCAATCCTTGCCGCCATATGGTTCGGCTGGCTCCCGGCGGTTTTATGGATTGTACTCGGTTCGATCTTCATAGGAGGAGTTCATGATTTTTCCAGCCTTATCGCCTCTGTAAGACACAAGGCATCTTCAATCGGGCAGGTCGTAAAGGAAAACATGTCTCCCACCTCCCATATCCTTTTCCTCATATTCATGTGGATGTGTCTTGTTTATGTCATCATTGCCTTTACGGATATCACCGCACAGACCTTTAAAACCATTACCAATGATACTGCATTCGGGCCCGCCGTTGCGGCATCATCCGTTCTCTATCTCCTGGCCGGGATGATAATGGGTGTCCTTCTCTATAAATTCAGACTTAATCTGACTGTCGCAACGATTATCTTTCTTCCCCTTGTCCTTTTTATAGTATGGATCGGTCCCAGGCTCCCTGAAGGCATACTGTCCTGGTTTGCGCAATTCTCGGTAAAACAGTGGGATATATTTCTTTTGATATATTGCTTCTTTGCCTCCATCATCCCGATGTGGCTTCTCCTGCAGCCGAGGGGCTATCTTGGCGGGTGGCTCCTGTATCTTACCATAATCATATGTTTTATAGGTGCCCTGTTCGGCGGTTTTGCCATTGAATATCCTGCCGTCAACCTTTCTGGACTAAAAAGCGCCCTGAACGGGAAGATGCTCTTTCCGATCCTTTTCATCACAATTGCCTGCGGGGCCTGTTCAGGCTTCCATGCGATAGTGAGTTCCGGCACCACATCAAAACAGATAAGAAAGGAATCCGACACACTGGTAATAGGCTACGGGGCCATGCTCCTGGAAGGGCTTGTGGCTATCCTTGCCATTGCAACCGTCATGATGCTCTCTGTGGGTGATCCCATGCTGAAGAGCGATCCGAACCTCATTTATGCGAACGGCATTGCAAAGTATCTCGGTCTCATGGGGATTGGGTTCAACGTGGCCTTCCCCTTCGCCCTCCTTGCCTTTTCCACATTTGTCTATGACACACTGGATGTAAGTACAAGGCTTGGAAGATATATCTTCCAGGAGATATTCGGTCTGAAATCAAGGACAGGCGGGGTAGTGGCTACGTTTGCAACACTCCTGCTTCCATTGATTTTCCTGATGCTTACAAAAGAAAAAG
>JBFYXR010000049.1:0-3490 GCA_041310455.1 Desulfobacteraceae bacterium
TCTTCCGGTTGAGAAAAGGGAGGATTAGTATAGAATGGGCCGGTATCTGATTAAAAATTCATCAAGGATAACCGAAACACCAGAGGAAGGTAATATGATTGTAAATGAACAATCCCAAAACAGGCTGGCCGTTCTTATTGATGCCGATAATGCGCAGCCCTCCATTACTGAAGGGCTGCTGTCGGAGGTAGCAAAATACGGTGTGGCAAGCGTCAAGAGGATCTATGGAGACTGGACCACGCCCAGTCTCGCAGGATGGAAGTCCGTTCTGCTGGAACACTCCATACAGCCCATCCAGCAGTTTCGTTATACCGTGGGAAAGAATGCCACGGACAGCGCGATGATAATAGATGCAATGGACCTGCTTTATGCGAAACACTTTGACGGCTTCTGTCTTGTGTCAAGCGACAGCGACTTCACGAGGCTTGCATCCCGGATAAGAGAGGAAGGGCTTCTTGTATACGGGTTCGGAGAAAAGAAGACCCCGAAGGCCTTTGTATCTGCCTGCGATAAGTTTATCTTTACTGAGGTTCTAAGGTTTCAGGAGGACTCTGAGCCAGCATTGAAACAGAAGACTGCTCCTGAGCTGAAGAGAGATACCAAGCTGATAAATCTTCTCCGAAAAGCTGTTGAAGCGGCCTCGGATGACAGCGGGTGGGCGCACCTTGGTGCAGTCGGCAGTAATATCGCCAAACAGGCGCCGGAGTTTGATCCTCGAAACTACGGCTTCAGTAAACTTGGCGAACTGGCAAAATCAATCAATCTCTTTGAGATAGATAAAAGGGTGCAGAGCGATGGCCATTCCAAATCCATTTATATCCGTGATAGACGCAAGGAGGATAAGAAATAGGGGAAGTGACTAATTGTCCATACCTATCACCTGGTCTTACAGAATGAAGTGAAAAATGGAGCAATACATATCGGCAGAGCCAACCGGCTCTGCCTTTTTTATCTCTGTCTCAATATGTGGCATATGACATAATAAGGCAGAGGGTCAGGTCTTAAAACTTGTCTGAAAGCAAGGCCAATCATGACTGCTTCAGCCCTGGGAAAAATTGTGATTGCCAGGATAAAAGCCGCCAGAGATCAGCCGTGAGATTTTCTTTAACAACGCTAATATTCTTCATAATTTATATTACAATATCTGTAATAATTATTATTGACAAATAATTATATCTTAGGCAAAAGATTCCTTTATGAAAATCCGATCAAATATTGTAAGAGGGTACATTCTTGCAGAGATTGCCTGAAGAGTATCTTTGCCCGTTCGGCAGAATGTTACCAAAAATATTCGCGAATCAGGGTATTTCGAGAGCCAGATACTGATCGCGGACAGATACAAGGGCTGAATGGAAATTTTCTGATCTTATTGGAGATTATCTAACTGGAGGTACATATATGAAAAATACATTGTTTATGGTTATCAGTTCCTTTCTTCCTTTTGCCGCCTTTAAGCTCTTTGCACAGACCAATTCCTCAATGGCGCAACCTCAACAGGGGGCACCGCAAGGTGGTCAGCCGCAAGGAGGACAGCCTCAAAGGGGGTCGTCATTGAGTCAAGGCCTGGAGGCATTTTCACTGCCCTCAGGGACGGTTACGGAAAATGATATGCCAAAAATCAAAACGGTCATGGAGCAGCTGCTGAGCAAGATCAGCGGGTCAATGAAGTCCGCAGGAAAGAGGGCAGACTATCAGACCATCAAGACGGGAATAATCACTTTTCAGGATTGGCTCAGGCGGCAGGGATGTGTGAGCCAGCTATCCACCACTTATGATATTGAGTCAACGGATAAATACTCCGACACTATCTTCATGACTCATCCGGGCCAGCTTCCATTTGACATAGTCTTTAACATGGAAGGGGGCGTCAAAAAGCCCTATAGAATGATGATGTTTGTTGATGTGTTTGATTTATTTAACTTTGGAATGCTTGTTGAGAATAAATCCATCAATGGAGTTGAGGTTCCGAAAAGCTGGCCCAAGGACTCTATGTCCTATTGGGAAAACAAGCTATAAAAAGGAGGAAGTCATGAGTTTAATACGTTTACTTATAGGAAGAAGACAATTTTTAGGTGCCTTACTGGGCTCCACCCTGACCCTGGCCTTCGGAAGGCTCGCGCGGGCCTTTAATATATTTCCAACAGGTTTGGCAAAGGCATCCGAGAAGCCGGCTGCCGCCCAAAAGAAGGCCATTAAAGGCATAGTGGCCTATTATTCGGGTACGGGAAATACGGCCCAGGTTGCCGAAGCGGTTTACAAGGGGATGAAATCGGTAATTCCCTGCGATGTTGCTCCGGTAAACAAGTTAGATCCAAAGAAGATGGATAAATATGATGTGGTGGCCATAGGCGCCCCGAACTGGTACATGCGCGTACCGGCCAACGTCCTGGTTTTTATAAGTGATATGCCCAGGATGAACGGCAAGCATTGCTTTTTGTTCGGCACGCACGGTTCAGGCGGGCCAGGCATGTTCTGGAACATGTCACGGAATGTACTTAAGAGGGGCATGACCATCATAGGCTGGGGCGATTGGTACGGATCGGATTTTTTAACACCCCACAGCTGCGTGCCTGATGGTGAGTGGGGTCATCCTGACCTGGTCGACCTTGCTGAGGCCGAGGCATTCGGCAAGCGGATGGCGCTGAATTCCATAAGGATTTATAATGGTGAAACAGGCCTTCTCCCCGATGAAATACCCGGACCGGCTATAGGGGGAGACAGTCTGTTTTCACCCAGCGGAAATGGGGGCAAGATCGGTTTTGCAGGCGGGGCGGCAAATGCCACTCCGAGATTCGATTTTATAAAATGTGTCTATCCAAGGTGCACCCGATGTATAGACAACTGCATAGTACAGGCAATTGATTTTTCCCTGTTGACCACTGCAAACTCCGTATTGGACAGGTCGTCAACCGCCTCACCGTTGGTCCTCAAGGAGGCATGCCAGCGCTGTGGCGGGTTATGTGAGAGGGTCTGCCTTTACGGCGCCATATCATATATAGGAGATAAAGGGGTGAGGGTTTTTCAAAATATCGATATGACGAAGTGCACTTACCCTAAATGCACCGAATGCATGGACCTGTGCCCGCAGAACGCCATTGATGTTTCAAAGAACCCGGCGGTGGTTTACAGCTGGTGTGAAAACGAAAGCCTCTGCTATGGCGTATGTCCTGAAAATGCCATTGATTTCACCCCGACATCCATGCATATGGATGAAGGGTCAGGAGGCCGGGGGATAACGGCTCAAGGGGAGGGCAGAGGAGAGATGGGCCTGGGTCAGGCGGGAATGCCTGGCGGCGAGGGAGGCAGAGGAGAGATGGGCCTGGGTCAGATGCCGATGCCCGGGGGCACGGGAGGGGCAGAAGGATCTGCACCACCCATGGGCGGGGGACTGGGCGGTTATTCGCCCAGGTTCCGGAATCTGCTTAAGGGGGAAGAATGCACTATAGGCAAGGTGGTTGAGTTAACTGCTTATCCTCGTATCCCGATCAAT
>JBFYXR010000050.1:0-3017 GCA_041310455.1 Desulfobacteraceae bacterium
TATATCAACCTTTACTGGCCGTCTGCTCCCGGTCATAAGGCACCTTATATCCATTCCTGCCGGGATATCCCGGATGCCCCTTTTTAGATTTTCCTTTTACACCCTTATCGGCGCAGGCATATGGTCTGCCATCCTCCTCTGGATCGGGTATTATCTGGGCGCCCTTTCCGAAGACATGACATACGCGGAACTTGTTTATAAGGGCGAAGATATACTCAAGGAAAACTACATCTGGATATTCCTGGGTCTGGCAGCGCTGATAGCCGTATATGCCGTTATCCATCATTATGTGATGAAGGGAAAGGCGCAAGGCGCATGGCCCAAGGCGCAGGGATAAACATAATAATTCGATCAAGAATAAACCCGGGCCGTAGCTTTTGTCTAACCTTGCGCTATATGCCTGGTTTGTCTTTATCTCTTGTTTTACCTTGCACCATGCGCCCTGTGCCCTGCACCTCTTCCTTATATCTCCCTCGCAATCCTTGATCCGTCCGCAACCGCGTCAACTATATAGCCCGGATCCCTTGTATCGCCCACCACGAAGATCTCCTTTGCGGTATTCCTGAACCTGTTGAAAAGCTCTATATCGGGTTTCATCGGCATTGCAGTTACTATGGCGCTTGCCTTTATGGTCTGCCTCCTCCCGTCCTTTGTGGTGATTACAAGGCCTTCTTTGTTGATCTCCTCGTACCTGGCCTCTGAGATTATCCTGACTCCGTGATCATCAAGCCACAGCAGGAGCCAGGGCTTCATAAATGTCTCAAGGAGGCCCTCTCCGATCTGCTCGTCCCGGCATGTGTCCACTATCGTTACCCTTCTGCCCCTCTTTACCAGGAATTCCGCAATCTGGCATCCGTGCAGCCTGCCGCCGATTATGACCACGTCTTTTCCCAGCATCAGGGGCATGGTGAGCCTGGCGCCCCATCTGAGAAATTCATGGCCGGCGAACTTAAGGAGGAACTTGAGCATGTGGTGCAGCTTTTCGCTTGTCATAACCTTGCCGCTGCTTATCCCCGGGATATCGGGTATATTATGCCTCCCACCGGCGGCGATCAGAAGGACGTCGGGATTGATCTTCCTTACAAGCTCAGGCATAACCTCAGTTCCCAGGTTCACCTTGACCCCGAGCTTTCTAATCTGCCTGTCAAAATAATTTATAAAACCCAGCAGGTCCTCCTTTTCCAAACCCTTAACCACCGCGGCGAGAAGCATGGCACCGCCCAGTCTGCCCATACTGTCATAAAGCGAGACATCATGTCCCCTCAGAGCGGCTACGCGCGCGGCCTCCATACCGGCCGGACCGCCTCCTATTATCATTACCATCCTCTTCTGCCTGGATGGTCTGATCTCATATTCCTTCTCCCTGCCCAGTGCTGCATTGATGCGGCACACAGGAGACTGGCCCCGCTCAACACGGTCAAAACATATCATACATGCGCTACAGGGTGCTATGTCCTCTTCTCTCCCTTCCCTTATCTTGTTTGGAAGTTCATAGTCAGCCATCAGACGCCTGTTGTGGCCGATAAAGTCGGCCTTGCCTTCGCGTAATATCCTTTCCCCGAGGTCCGGATCAAGCCGTCCGATCACTATAACCGGTATTGAGACAACCTTCTTGATCTCAGCGGCTGCCGGCGCCCAGCCTCCCTCGCCGCAGCGGCTCATGTCGATCCCATTTTCGATATTTTCAGGCATGCCCGGATAGGGTACCATGTCAGGGAAATGGGTACTGTCTCTTTTCATCAGATCTTGGGGATTTGTATAAAATTCCACCCTTGGATGAATTGCATCAGCGCCGGCCTTTTCAGCCATCTTTGCAAATGCCTTGCTCTCTTCAATGGTGATGCCGTTTATAAGGCCTGCCTCCAGGCTGTTTATCATGACCATCATGCCGAAGTCCCTGCCTGTTGCCTTCCTTATTCCTTCAATGATCTCTGTCAGGAATCTGCCTCTGTTCTCCAGGCTATCGCAGCCGTAGGCGTCATGACGTTTATTCCATGCGCGGGATAAAAAGCTGTTTATCAGATGGTTGGCTGCGCCGTTAACCTCCACACCGTCAAACCCAGCCTTCTTTGCTATGACAGCCGCGTTTACAAATCTCTCCTGCACCCTCTTTATGTCCTCAAGTGTCATCTCTCTTGCGACAAAAAAATTGGGCCTCGGGAGTTCCGACCTTGACAGGGATGACGCGGCAATGGGCTGCTGCCCGGATGCAATCTGCGGATGCATGGGCCCCATGTGGAATTCCTGTATAAAGGCCGGGGCGCCGTGTCTGTGTATGGCGTCCGCCAGTTTTTTTAGGCCAGGGATATATCTCTCATCATCCATTCGATAGCCCCAGGTAGGGACCGTTCCGATAGGGTAGTCTATTTCGCCGGCGCCTGCCGTAACCAGTCCTGCACCTCCGGCTGCCAGGGCCTCATAATAATCTATAATCCGCTGGGGGACATTTCCGTCCTCATACCGAAAGAAGCCGGGATTCGATCCGGTTTTTATCAGACGCATTCTGACCTTCACCGAACCGATATAACCGGGTTCCAACAGTTTTTTATATCTCACTCCATTCATCTCCGGATCTCCTTAAAAAAAGGTCCTGGAATAAAACATATACACATAGGGCTTTTCATCTTAATTCACGCAAGAGGATACAGAATTAGATTTTTAGTGTCAATATGTCCTAACCCTGATATGGCATAAACATTGCATTTATTGCTATTATTTAATGGTTTCTTGTATTATGGCTGCGATATAAGGCAATTAAATTCTTGAGGCGTTATTATGGAAGACCCCGAGATCATTACAGGCGGCAGGATGCTGGACCTGCTTGATCAGCTTAAAAGAGAGAGGACTATACTTAATCTTAATGTCCTCGGCACGGGCAATGAAGGTCTTTCAATCCTGCTGGGGAGAAAGGAAGTTAACGGGAGACAGTGCCTGATGATGGATTTTCCGGCCGGCGCCCGTTTTGAGATCCTGTATGCCCATGGCAGGAAAGTTTTTATCGAATTCACCGATAAAAA
>JBFYXR010000052.1:0-3694 GCA_041310455.1 Desulfobacteraceae bacterium
TGCCCCGTTCTCTTTCTCGCTCAGGTACAGCAGATAAGACGCAAGACGCCCCGGCACCTCCTTTAATGACAGGTCGTCAATAAGTGAGGTGAAGGTGCGTAACCTTTTGGATAACACCGCCAGCATACCCATGGCTATGGACGGATTTTTTTCAATAAGGGTGATCATGGAATCCCTCCTGAAATAGAAGACCCTGCTTTCTTCCATGGCCTCGGCATTGGCGGGGAAGCGGCTTCCGGCAAATACAGGCACCTCGCCGAAGATTTCTCCTGTCCCGAGTATATGGAGTATCTGTTCCCTCCCGTCCGGAGACAGTTTAAAGACCTTAACCCGGCCTGATGCCACTACATAAAATCCATGGCCATCATCACCTTCGGAAAAGATTGACTGACCGCGACTAAAGGTCTTCTCAGAAGCGATTCCGGCGAGGCCGGCGCTCTGACTTTCCGAGAGGCCGTTAAAAAGCGGGATTGAGGAGATCTGTTGAATTATAGACATTAGTCACCAGGTCATAAAATTAATTATGGTTCTGACAAGACTTTTCTTATTCTTTCCTCCACTCTTAGGGGAGGATTAAGGTGGGGTCTCGTTAGATTTTTAGTCCAATATTGATATTTAAAGACCCCCTCCAGCCTCCCCCTAAGAGGAGGAGGAATAAAAAGGTCCTGCCTCCCTGAGAGAGGGAGGAAACTCTGGTTTCAGCTTGTCCGGATTATGGACCTTTAAAATTTGCATTATCCGTTAATCAGCCTGACAAGGGCATGGTCAGGGAAATAATCTATGATGTTGAGACAGCCGTAGTCCTGCTGGATGTTGAAAATATTGGCAAGATCAATTCCAAGGGCGCTGCAGAGTATCACGCGGTTGACCCCGCCATGGGCCACAAGAAGTATGTCATTGCCCGCTTCCTCCTCCAGCATGGCTTTAAGGCGCGGAATCACCCTCTGTGAGAGGTCCCTCATGCTTTCGCCCCTTCCGGGAGGGCGGTAGTCCACGATGTCCTGCCTGCGCTTTTCCGTTTCACCGGGGTATCTCTGTATGATGTCTTCCAGGTCAAGGCCTTCCCAGTCGCCGAAACAGAGTTCGCGGAATTCGGGGATGATCCTGTGGGGGGCGTCATGGTGTCTGCCGATTATGCCTGCGCCTTTTTTCGTCCTCTGAAGGTCGCTTGAGTATATTACCTTTATTTCATTCAGCCGCAGACGCCCTGCGAGATTTTCCATCTGGAGCATCCCGATCTCGGTGATGTCGACATCCGTGTGCCCGTTTGCGGGAAGCCTTTCATGTCCTACCACCTGTCCGTGCCTTACAAGATATAGCCTGTTAAGTCTTTCCATAGGTTGAGATAATAGAAACTAATAATATTTCTGTCAATGAATTTGCTCTTTATATCTATCCGTCAATATTGTATAAGCGCTGATATGAGGAATATATCCGATTACCTTGTATGAGGCTTCATTCAAATATTGCGTATAGAATCTCATCCTCCTTTTAGGGGGGGGCCGGGAGGGGGTCTACTAATCTGAGAGACCCCACCTTATTCCTCCCCTAATAGGAGAGGAAAAACCCTTGTATCATGATTCTTATTAGTTTTGCGTTCGATTAAATTGGTCGCGATAGCGCCAAGCGGCTAAGCTGACAGGAGATTAAAAGAAGGATATGAATGTAGAAATAACGTGCCCGGTGTGCAATTTCTCGCAAAAAGTGGCTGGTGAAAAGATCCCCAGGGGTATGAAACGGGCGATCTGCCCGGTATGCGGGCACAGGTTTGAGCTCATTCCGCCAGAGCCTCCCGTTGAGCAGGAGGGAGGCCCCCCATGGGAAAGGCGCATGGATATCGGCCTGTGGCAGGGGATATATCAAACCTTTACCTCCGTGCTGTTTTCTCCGGGCAGATTTTTCAGGAATATGAAATCAGGCGGGGGGATCAGGGAGGCATTGTCCTTCGGCATGCTTGCCGGGTCACTGGGGTATATGTTCAGTTTTTTCTGGGAATTTTGTCTGATTTCAGCGGGCATCATGCCCTTCAGCGGAGGATTTTTAGACCGGATGCCTGTCAATTGGCTGCTGCCGGCCGGAATGCTTTTATCTCCTGTCCTGGCGATCCTTTATATGTTTGTCACGGCGGCGCTTATCCATGTGTTAATGATTGCCTTCAAAAGGGAAAAGGCAAGTTTTGAAGACACCTTCAATGTCGTCGCCTACGGCCAGTCGACCAGGGCACTGGCCTTTATCCCTTTTGTAGGAGGGGTCGCAGGATGGTTCTGGAATCTTGTGGCCGTCGCAGCAGGGCTAAGGGAGGCGCACAGGATATCGGGCGGCACGGCGGCAGCGGCGGTGCTAATTACTCTTGTCCTGAAGGCGCTTCTTCTTCTGCCTGTTATTCTGCTGGCAAGTCTTTTTGAATCAATCAGCTTTCTGCAATGATGCAGTCTTGAAAGGAATATACGGATTTTGCCGAATATTATTAATTATGAAGAGGCCCTGAATCCTTCACAGTATGAGGCGGTGACGTCCCTGAACGGCCCTCTGCTCGTGATAGCAGGAGCAGGAAGCGGTAAGACGCGCACGCTGGTCTACAGGGTAGCGAGGCTTATTGACAGCGGTGTGTCCCCGGAAGGCATCCTCCTGCTTACATTCACCAGGAAGGCGGCAGGAGAGATGCTTGAAAGGGCGGAACATCTTACGGATGACAGATGCAGGCACGTCTCGGGGGGGACGTTTCATTCCCTGGCGCACCAGGTTCTGAGAAGCAAGGCTGAGCTGGTCGGCTATGAAAGGACCTTCAACATCCTGGACAGGCAGGACATGGAAGAGATAATACAGTCCATCGTTCAGGATGCGGACATTGAAAAAAAGGCCATAAGATTTCCCAAGAGGGCAACCCTTGCGACCATACTGAGCAAGGCTGTAAATCTCGAGGTCCCCATTGATTCTCTTATGAGGGAAGAATTCCCCCAGTTCCTGGAATACATACCGGAGATCGTAAAGGTCTCTTTGGCCTACGGGGAATATAAAAAGGCCAACCAGCTTATGGATTATGACGACCTCCTTATCTCCTTCAGACGGCTGCTGTCGGAAAATGAGGCTGTCAGGATAGAGCTGGGTGACAGATACAGGTACATCATGGTCGATGAATACCAGGACACCAACGGCATACAGGCCGACATCGTCAGGGGGCTCACATCGAGCCACGGGAACATCATGGTCGTGGGCGACGACTCCCAGTCCATCTACTCTTTCAGGGGCGCCAATTACAGGAACATGTTTGATTTCCCCAGGCTTTTCCCGGGCGCAAGGATCATCAAGCTTGAGCAGAACTACCGGTCGACACAGCCGATACTCGCCCTTACAAACGCCATCATGGATCAGGCCGTTGAAAGATATACCAAATGCCTGTTTACGGAAAGGCAGGGCGGGCAGAAGCCCCAGGTGATTGATGTTAAAACAGACCCTGAGCAGGCCCTTTTCATCCTGGGGCGCATAAGGGATTTTTTGAACCGGGGGTTGCTGCTAAGGGATATCGCCGTGCTTTTCCGCGCGGCGCACCACTCCTTTGAGCTGGAGATGGAGCTGACAAGGCAGAACATCCCCTTTGTAAAATACGGCGGATTCAAATTTATGGAATCGGCCCATATAAAGGATGTGCTGGCCTATCTCAGGATCATTGTTAACAGAAATGACACCCTGAGCT
>JBFYXR010000006.1:0-2893 GCA_041310455.1 Desulfobacteraceae bacterium
GACGGGAAAAATGTGACGCGGCTTACAACTGACCTGACCGGACCTAATGGAATAATTGGGACCCCTGACGGCAAGATTCTGTACGTAGGTGATCGCGGCAAGGTCTGGTCCTATAAAATCAAGTCCGACGGGACGCTCTCGGACAAGAGGCTCTTCATTGAGAAGACTACGGACGGCATGGCGATGGATGAAAAAAGTAATGTGTATCTTACATCAGGCCAGAATGTGCTGGTTTATTCTCCAGCAGGTGAATTGATCGAGGAGATTGCCGTGCCTAAAGGCTGCTCAAATGTGGAGTTCGGCGGCAAGGATCGCAAGACGCTCTTTATTACCTACATGGGATATATATATACACTGGAGATGGCAGTCAAAGGATGTCAGCTCCCCATTGATCTGGCAGGCGGGAAGAAATAATAAAAGCTATCAGCTGTCAGCTTAGCCGCTTGACGCTGTAGCGTCCAGTTTAATCAAAGATGTAACTATAACAAGATGTATGTCAACTTAAAATATCTTTATTATAAAATAGAGGGCCTGAAGTTTTCCCCCCTCTTAAGATAAGAGGGGGTCAGGGGGAGTTATGATAAATGCAGGCGACCTTAACGTAACCCCTCCTCCCTCCCCTTACCCTAAGGGGAGGTGAGACCATTCCCATTTGAGTGAGGTTTCATACAAACTTAAACTGCTCAAAAAAATATCATCTAAATAGAGGAAGAAAAAAGTGGATACAACAGATAACAAAAGCAAAATCGGTTCGTGGATTTATATTACATCAGTACTTATTATGGTGAATTGTCTGGCCATGATTCCTTCCATGGCTTACGTCCCGCTGTCCGGTGCGATTAAAAAGACGATAGCTATGAGTTTTACCCAGTGGGGGCTGTTTGCCGGTATGGCAGGTATTCTTGCCATCGTATGCGCTGTCCCTGCAGGGATGGCAATCAAGCGTTTCGGCGCAAGGAAGGTGTTTTTATCAGGATCAGTCTTCATGGTAGGCGGGCTGATCATGCTCTCTTACGCCACCAATTTTATGGGCGCCTTGTCAGGAAGAGGTGTGTGGCAGATAGGCATAAGATTCCTTCTTCCTGCCTTAACCGCGGCCCTGGTCGTCTCAGTACCTGATAAATACAGGAGCACGGCCCTGGGCGTTAATATCGCCATAAGCATGGTTGGTACAATCATCGCACAGACTATGGGCGCCCATATGAGTGTGACATCGGGATGGCAGACAGCAATACAGTTTTTTGCCGCGATAGTTGCCGCTGCAGCAGTCATATTCTTTATTTTTTACAGGAAGGATGATCCTGCTGTTGCAGGAAAAAAGGTTAAGGCTGATGAAACTGTCATTAAATCAACTGAACCAAAACAGAAGAGTGTTTATGCGATGCCTTCCATCTGGCTGCTTTGCCTGCTGGTTATATTTGCCTGTGAAGAAGGACTCGTTGACAGCTTTGCGACATTACAGATGAAAGATATATGGGGGACTAATGAGGTACAATTTGCATGGATTTCTAATGCAGGATTGACCCTGGCCATAATTGTAAATCTTGTGGCAGGCTGGTGCGGCGATAAATATGGTCGCTGGAACATGCTGATTGTAAGCGGGGCTTTTAATACTATGGTAGGAGTATGCCTGCTGATGGGACAGTTTAATCATAAGTCTATCTATATACTGGGCATCCTGATTGCAAAAGGATTGCAAATGACGACGACCCTTTTTGTGAATTCCAATGCTCCCAATTTTCTTAAAGGCCGCGATATCGGACCTATCATCGCCATCATTATGTTAGGTGGAGGACTTGGCCAGTACCTTGGCCCGCAGGTGATTGGCATATTAAGAGATGCTACCGGTTCCTATACGGCAGGGTGGATATATATTACAGCCTGTGGTGTGATGGCCACGCTTTTTGCTGTCGGCTTTAAGCTGTATTTCGACCGCAAGGCAAAAGCAGAGGCAGAAGGCGTTAATATATAAAACTTAAAGGAACAGTTAATGAGGATAAATAATTCATGCTTAATAGTGTCATGGTTATCCGTTAAGAAAAATAATTTGTTCAGGAGGTCCTATGAATCTAAATAAGTTACGATTTCATATTTTTTCTATAATTATTCTAACGGCCTTTGCCTTTAACAATTATGCAATAAGCGCAGAAAAGACCTCCGGCCTGATTGTGCCGGGCGCAGTGCTGAATAAGGTGCAGTCAGGATTCACTTTTACAGAAGGGCCGGCGGCGGATGCCGATGGAAACGTCTATTTCACCGACATACCGAATCAGCGCATATGGAAATGGACATGGTCGGATGGGAAGGTAACCATTTACAGGGAAAAAACCGGGGAGGCCAACGGCCTGATGTTTGATGCGAAAGGGCGGATGGTTGTCTGTGAAATGGGAAACAGCAGGGTTACCCTCGATGATATGAAAGGAAATATAACAGTACTTGCCGATTCCTGGAACGGAAAGAAGCTCCATATGCCCAATGACCTGTGGATCGATTCAAAGGGAGGCATATACTTCAGCGATTTTATGGGGCCGGACTCCAGTGAAGATGGCGGGCTGCAGGTATATTATATCTCTCCGGACGGCAAAACCGTATCTCGGGCGACAAGCGATCTTACAGCGCCAAACGGGCTTGCAGGCACGACTGACGGCAAGATTCTATACATTACCGATCCGGGCGCTAAAAAGACGTTTTCTTATAAGATCAACACCGACGGCACCCTTACTGATAAGAAAGTATTCTGTGAACAATCGACCGATGGTTTCAAGCTGGATGAGAGAGGCAACCTGTATTTCTCAGGGGATACCGGTGTTGCAATATACTCTCCGAAAGGCGAGAAGATAGACGAGATCCCGATGTCAGGGCGATGCGCAAATCTGACTTTTGGAGGCAAAGA
>JBFYXR010000055.1:0-7398 GCA_041310455.1 Desulfobacteraceae bacterium
CTTCCGATCTACCTACCTGCCTTTCTTCAATTCATTGCATCATCATGCATGCATATAAGATCATATTGCAGGATTTCACAGCACAGAATTTTTAGCTTTCATAGGAGAATGTTTTCATTCAGTTATGCATTGTTTTATATATTCTCTATCTGTCTATTTTTTGTAATAATAATCTGTTGACATGTAAATCTGAAAAAGAGTATATAGTTCTGCTGATGGGGTGAAATCTATGTGGAGGTTATATTTTAATGGGCAGTGTTGTAAAAAAGCGGCGCAAAAAGATTCGGAAGCATAAATATCGGAAACAGATGAAAAAGATGCGGCATAAGAACAAGTAATCCGGTTCGACAACCTATTCTATAACTATCAAAAATTAAAGGCGGTATTATATAACAATTTTATATAATACTGCCTTTTTTTAAAATTCATGAATTTGAAATTACGCTTTAACCGGCGTGGAGTAAAATGCCTTAAACCGATACGACCCTTTCAACTCCGGGGACATTCTGCTTAAGTATTTTTTCTATACCCATCTTAAGGGTCATCTGTGACATCGGGCAGCCTGCACATGAGCCCTGCAGCTTTACCTTTACAACCCCGCTCTCATCCACATCAATAAGCTGAACATCTCCTCCGTCTGCCTGAAGAGAAGGCCTTACCTTGTTTAAAGCTTCTTCGACTTTTTCTTTTAACATTTATGCCCCCATTTAAGTATTTGGTTCAACATAACATCATTATTAATAAAATCAATAGCTAATTTTGCAGATTTTCAATGCCCTCTTGTCGAGATAGCCCGAAAGGCCGGTGGTGTCTTCCGGAGACCAGCCTAAGGAACTCATCCATATGTCGCTGCTCTCCATGCATAAATATAACCCGAGGTCATCATGCCATTTGCACAGGTTCCTGCTCATAAAGGAATACATCTCCAATCGGACAGGCTTAAAGTAGCGCATTTTGCCGTCTTCGGCATTGATAAATTCCCCGTCCAGTATGTGTGTGCCGGGATGACGTTTCCTTATTATGGATTTAAGATATGGGATATAACGGAGACATCCCATGCTTACCCATATGACCTTTCGGGGATCAATGTACCTGTCCAATAATTCGATTGTTTCCAAATAACCTTCAGACCAGCCCCGATAGTGGATCAGAGGATCGAAATGGAAGGCGACATTAAAGCCCTCCTCCTGGCACCTTTTTGCCGCTGTCAGCCGTTTTTTTATTGAAACTGCGCCGTGCTCTTCCCTTGAAGAAATATCAGCGCTATTCAGGGACCATGAAACAATAATTCTTTCTCTATATGGAGATGACAGCAGCCCATCAATGTTATCTGTCTTTGTCTTAAGCTCTAATACAACATTTTTTTTATTGCTGAAAAATGAAGCAAGCAGCCCGCTCCAGCCTGTAACCCGATCCAGGGCCAGGCTGTCCGTAAACTCCCCTGTGCCTATGCGGAATATCCTTTCCGGATTAGAGTCTATAACCTTGCCGATGTGTTCGAGTTCGTTCTCCAGGTTCACAAAAATCCGCAGGGAGGGCTTATTAAAATATGCCTGAAGTATACAGTAGCTGCAGTCGATCGGACAGTTTGTCCCTACATTAAGTATCTGATATCCGCAGCATATATATCCTTTAGTGCCTGGGCACGGCTTGAGAAATTCACCTTTAAAACGGAGCAGCCTGAGGGTCTCCTTATCGAGATCCATCTGAGTTTCAGACTGCAAAGAGCCATCGTCATCGGCTTCTTCTACAGCGATATCAGGAAGTCTTTTCAAAATCCTCCCGGACTGCCCATAATGCCTGGCCCCTTCCTCTATAATTATCTTCCTGATCAGCCTTTCCATGCAGCTTCTATCCCTTCCATGGGTCCTTAAGGTTTGAAAGACCCTTTATACCTGCAAGCGCGTTGATGGTCTCAATGAGATTTCCGCCGTCCCGGAAGGATATCTCAAGAAGGTAATCAGGGTTTTCAAAAAATGGAGGATGCTTGATTCTAACATTTTTAGGGAGACCAAGTTTGAATACCTGTCCTGCAAATGCCTTTTCGCTTCCGGTTAATAATGGCAGTCTCCTTGACCTTAAAAGGTCGATTAATCTTTTCGCCTTTTGCGGGTTGTTCTGATCCCTGTTCATGAAAAGGCCTTTAAAGACTTCATCATCTAGTATTTCCCTGATGCTTTTCCCATCTCTTATAGAAATATCATTAATATAATCAATAAATAATGCTTGTTGATTAGTGTTTAACTTTAAATTTGAAATCCATTTTAGAGCCGTTTTTTGAGAGGGGCTGTCAAGCTCCAGTAAAGATTCAATGGATTTGATTGAAAGGGGTTCTCTTGCCATGATCTCCTTATCCTCAGGATCAAGGCCTTCAATTTTAATGAGCAGATCAGCCTCTCTCCTGCTGGGGATATCGAGCAGGCCCATGTATGACCTGTAGATATCTTCCATGGTATAGTATTTCAGGAGGCGATTTATTATCATGCCCTTTTCCACATTGTTAAATCTTCTTGTGCAGAGGTTGTCATATAAATTGAGCATGAACAGGTCCTTATCTGAAAGGCCCTGACCGCAAAGATCAATGCATGGGACTTTTTCCCAGTTGAGTCTCTTCAAGGCAAGGATGCGGCGATACCCGGCAACTATATCTACAGATCCGGCGCCGGTCCTCCTTATAAGAGGCATGTTGATTAGCCCAGCTGTCCTGACGGAGGCAGTAATATTGTCCGGATCAAACCCGAAGCTCATGCAGAATGGTCCGGGTTTTTCATCCAGCTCTTCAATATCAACAGAGACAGCTTTTTTTAGAATTTGATTTTTATCCATTGTTTAACCTGTTTTATTATATGATATGCCTACTGATTGAACGGGCCTTTTATATTTGACAAAAAAATACCATTTTAATATCAAATGTAGGCTGTCACTGATCTTATACATCAAAGAGAAGATATGAAAAAGCTTTTTTCTCCATTTGACATCAAGAATTGCCATCTGAAAAACAGGATAATCATGCCGGGGCTGGCATCTTTTCTGATTGAAAATGACGGCTCCTATTCTGAGAAGACCATTGAGCACTACCGTCTCAGGGCGGCCGGAGGGCCTGCAATGATTATCATGGAGGCACATGGGGTGGCGCCCGAGGGCATTGTATCCAACCACCAGGCAAGGATCTACGATGACAGATTCATCAAAGACCTGTCAAAGGCTGCTGCCGTAATTAAAAAGGAAGGGTCTGTTCCGGCAATACAGATACATCATGCCGGAAGGCAGGTCCCCTTCAGGGTAATCAACAGAAAACCATTTGCGCCTTCCACCCTGCCCTGTCCTGCCATCAAGGGTGAGGTCGATCCGCTAGATATCAAAGGCATAAAAAAAATTATCAGACAATTCGGAGATGCCGCGGAACGGGCTGTCAAGGCAGGGTTCGAGCTGATAGAGGTGCACGGTGCCCACGGCTATCTGATAAACCAGTTCCTTTCCGGCTTTTCAAATATAAGAGATGACGAATACGGCAGGGATACAGCAGGAAGGACAAGGTTTGCGGCAGAGATAGTGCGTGAAATCAGAGACAGGATAGGAGAAGCCTTTCCATTGTCCTTCAAGATCAGCGCCCAGGAGTTTGTTCCGGGGGGGCTTACAACAGAGGAAAGCATTCTGATACTGAAGCAACTGGTCAAGGAGGGGATAGATGTTGTGCAGGTATCCGCCGGCAATGATGCTACTCCCGAGTGGATCTGCCAGCCCATGTTCATGAAGCCGGCATGCCTGGCCGATTCCGCTGCAAAGATCAAGGCTGCTCTTGACATACCTATCATGGTTGTAGGCCGAATTAATGATCCTTTTATTGCTGACGACATTATCGAAGAGGGAAAGGCGGACCTCGTATGCATGGGAAGGGGTTTGCTTGCCGATCCTGAACTGCCGAGAAAGGCCCGTGAGGGAAGGTTTGAAGATATAAGGATATGCATTGCATGCAATACCTGTATGCAGTCCATTTTCAGAAACGGCAGGATCGAATGCCTTGTAAATCCAAGCCTTGGCCGGGAAAAGGAGATGGAGATCATTCCCTCGGGACAACCAAGGAGGGTAATGGTTATCGGCGGAGGCCCGGGAGGCCTGAATGCCGCCCGGATAGCCGCCCTGAGGGGGCACGATGTATCTCTTTTTGAAAAGAATTCGTCACTGGGAGGTCAGCTTCTGGTTGCCAGCGTGTCCTCTCATAAAACCGAGATGCACAGGCTCATCAATTTTCTGGTTAATCAGATTAAAAAAAATGGGGTAGATGTGCATCTGAACGAATGTGTCACAATAGAAACAGTAAAATTAAATAACCCTGATGTTGTTCTTATTGCGACCGGCTCCATCCCCATTATTCCCGAGGTTTCAGGGTCCGGTCTGCCTATTGTATCCACGGCCCACGAGATTCTTAACGAAAAAAAATTGAATATAAAAAATGCTGTAATCATCGGGGGCGGTGCAACCGGCTGCGAAGCCGCAATTGACCTGGCGGAAAATGGATGCGGTGTTACGATTGTAGAACAGCTCCCAAAGGTCGGCATCCAGATGGAGGCAATAACAAGGAAAATGATAAAGAAATCATTAATTGTTAATAATGTCAGAATCATTACAGGACACAGGTTGTCAAGGATATCCGAAGATGGGGCATTCATTCAGGACAGGAACGGCACAGAGGTTTTCCTCAAGGCGGATAAGGTAATAATCGCAGTAGGCAACCGGCCCGTTATTGATCTTTTGCATCAGGTAAAGATGTCAGGGATAGAGTCCTATTGCATAGGTGATTGCGTTGAGGCAAGAAGCGCTAAAGAGGCAATCCTTGAAGGGGCAAAGATCGCCAGGGCAATATAAGTGGGCAAACAGCGATTTAAATGATCTATAATACACCATATTAATGACTCTTTTTTTTATTTGCCTTCTGCTTTACTTCTTTAATTATATCTTTTCCATGTTGATCTAAATATGTATCAATATCTTCTTTCCAGTCAGCCATGACATTCATTCCTGCCCTCTTTAACAGCCTGTTTTCAAGTACGCAATTGGCAGGCCTTTTAGCTGCGGTATGATGCCCCCTGACGCTTATGGGCTTCAATGTGGCCTTAAGTTTCATCCTGCGCAGGATGTGGCCTGCGCATTCCAGGCGGCTGCAGCTGCCTTCTGCGGTGGCATGAAAGGTGCCCTTGATATCAGAATGAAGAAGTTCCCTGATCTGAAGGGCAAGCCGGTAAGTCCATGTCGGAGAGCCGAACTGGTCCTCAAAAACCTTGATGGCCCTGGTGCTTTCCACTGCCCCCCTTATAATAGAATTTACAAAATTTTCCCGATTCTTGCCATAAAGCCATGCTGTCCTGAGGATGATATAGTTCGGTGAATTCTCTTTTATGGCGACTTCACTCTCAACCTTGCTCCTTCCATAGGCGGAAACCGGATCAATGGGGTCGTCCTCGAAATAGGGTCTTGGAAGTATCTTCTGTCCGCTGAAGACATAATCCGTTGATATATGCACCATCCTGCAATTGAATCTGGCTGCACCCTGTGCCAGATTCCTGGGGCCTTCCACGTTTACCTTTTTTACCAGGTACTCCTCTTTTTCACAGGCGTCCACATCTGTAAATCCTGCGCAATTAAGAATAATATGCGGTTTGATCTTCTGGAGATTCTCAATCACCATGTCCCAGCTGACTATGTCCAGGTCTTTACTGCTCGGAGAAATTACCTCGTATTCCTGGCTCAACACTTCTTTGCAGTCACTCCCGAGCATTCCACTTCCACCTAAAAGAAGTATCTTCATAGATAATGATCCTCCTCACATGTATGCAATTTTCCTGCGTATCTTGACTTTTATTATTAATTTTTGAAAACCGAAAAACCAATTAATAACTAAATTTAGACATTATAAAGCATAAATAGAAAAAATCCAGCAAATTCTTTAAGTTAACTAAATATATTTTCTTGCAGAATTTGCCGGCAATAATTTATACTTGCTGAATGTGATTCTTTAATGATAACCCCTTATTAATATATATTGCGCCTTCTGAAGGGCGCCAACCGGGTATTGAATTTGCTGATAAGCTCCCTATTCAAGAGAAACAGGTTTTTCTTAAATTTAAGAACCAAGGTTATCCTGATCTTTTTGATTCTTGTCCTTATTCCACTTGCAATCATCGGCACATTCTCCATTAAGGCCACTGAGGACCTTATTTTTGACATGGTCATGCGGCAGCTTGAGAACGTGGCCTTTGACAAAACCACCATACTGGAAAGATGGCTTGAAGAACGAAAGAGCGACCTGCTCGTGATAAGCGGGACATCGATAATAAAGTCAATGGATCCTGTAATAATTGCGCCTTATCTCAACCTCGTACAAAAAGAATACCTTGTCTATAAAAACTTTACTGTAATTTCAGCCTCCGGGGATGTTATTTTCAGCACACATGAGATAAATAACAGCGATGCTGCCGGGAAGTCAGGACCCTACCCCATGAAGGATCACCTGGAACTCTTGGGCATAGTCTATAACGAGAAAGAGAATGAATCCGTTTTTAGCATTGCTACCCCGGTACTTGACGGCGATTCAGGACTAACAGGCGCAGTATACGGAAGCATAGGCACGAATCAGATAATACTATCCATTTTAAACGTGTCTCTCGGCAAAACAGGCGAGTGCTACCTGGTGGATAAGGAAGGCAGATTTCTTGCACATAAAGAACCGCACAGAATATTAAATGAGAACATCTCCCAGACTGAGAGTTTTGAGAATATATTCATTCAAAAGGACCGCAAAAAAGTCTACCTGGATTATCGCGGCATCGAGGTTCTCGGCACGTCACAAAAGATCAGCGGAACAGACTGGTATCTTGTTGTGGAACAGGACAGGGACGAGGCCTTTCAAAGTCTCGAGATCCTGAAACTGATAATCTATCTTACAATTCTGATTTGTATCGGCAGCGCTTTCATGCTGATATGGATAATCTCATATCATATAGTAAAACCCATCAGGGACCTCAGCCTGTCAGCAGATATACTCGCTAATTCCGAATTTGAAAAGGCAATGGTAAAGATTGAACGGAGGGATGAAATAGGAATGCTTTACCATGCCTTTGACAACATGACACTCAAGCTCAAGGAGCGCCAGGACTCACTCGCCAGGGAGGTCAATTTAAAGGACGCGGAACTCAAAGAAACCGGCAGCATATTAAGACATACTAAACTGATTGCCGAGCGGTCTGAAAAGTTCGCAGCGATAGGCCGGCTGGGGGCGGCAGTAGCGCATGAGATACGGACGCCGCTGACGTCATTAAAACTGTTTCTGGAGTCCGTTCATGCTGAGATAGAGGTATCTCCTGAGTACCAGGAAGATCTGAGAATCGCGCTGAATGAAAT
>JBFYXR010000056.1:0-6424 GCA_041310455.1 Desulfobacteraceae bacterium
CTTTCATGGAATCACCCTATGAGCGTATCCTCATAAAATCACACATGAATCCCTAACCCCCGGAACTCGTTCGACACGTTCACGACCGTTTTTAATAGAACTTTTTGTTGCAAAATTTCAAAAGCATGGTAAATATATTAGATATTTATTTGCGGTGGGTGTAGCTCAGCTGGCAGAGCACCGGGTTGTGGCCCCGGCGGCCGCGGGTTCAAACCCCGTCACTCACCCCATTAAAACGAAATTACAGGGGGCTTTGCCCCCCTTTTTTTTACCCATTTATCTGAATATCCCATAGCTTGCCGCAATAAACAAGGTTATTAAAGCCTGAACCTTATACCTTAAGCCTTGTGCCTTGTTTTTACCATATCTCCTTGACTTTTCAAAGCAGAATAACCGCTTATGTCAATAATGAACAAGGTTGCGGGACAGAAATTAAGCTTAAACAGCACTTTATCTCAGACTTTTATATTGGGGGCTTTGCTGTTGCCAGTTGTGACGCTATCTTAACCAGAGACAGAGGAATTTACAAAAAATATTTCCCGGATTTGCTCGGATATGAAGGATGCCTGAAGTAAAAAACAATGGTGTCAGCCGCTGACATTCTCAGAAGGTAAGGGCATCAATTAATCAAAAAATCTCATCATACTGTCCGCTTCTCCAGCAATAGCCTCGTTTATGTGATTTACAAACCTTTCCAGGGTCTCATAATCCAGCTTGAATCCGCTTTTATTGATATAATCCGCCTGGTCGGACTGTGAGAATGCCATGAGATCCATCTCTTCTTCATCTGCATGACAGTAATACCCCGATGCTTTTGTTATAATATCGGCAAGAAATATCATGATGCCTCCTTTCTCATGATTTTTATCCTCCCATGGCGCATGGTGGCACAGGATCTGCTGAATAATATTTTCAGGGAATTTCCATTGTGTGAGAAGCCTCGCCGCTATCTGGGAATGGGTCGTCCCGATAACTGCCTTTTCCGCCTCGCTGAATGTGCATCTTTTTAATTCAAGATAATTTATGATGCTTAGAAATTCATCATGAAAATATTCATCCAGAACGGCCTTGCCCATGTCATGAACCAGCCCTGAAATAAACAGAGTATCATTGCCTGTCCTGAAATAATTCCCCAGGTATTTTGCAGCATGGCTGCATACGATGCCGTGCTTCCAGAATCGCTTCCGGTTAAAAACGCCGCTGTCGGAGTTAGAGAAGAAATCATAAACAGACACCGCAAGGACAATGGACCTGACCTCATTCATGCCGAGCTTAATCATTGCCTGTTCCAGTGAAGTTATCTTCGTCAGAGATCCGAAAAATGCGGAATTTGCCATCTTCATAATCTTCAGGGCCAGGGATTGATCATTTTCAACCAGCTTTGATATCTCCCTGTTTGAGGCATTTTCATCAGCCATAAGTTCCAGTATGCGCTGGGAGACTGCAGGCAGCGTGGGCAGCTCCTCTATCCTGCTTAATATCTCATCTAACCGGTCTTCCATATATGAATTTCTCCAAGATTAAAGGATGAATATTTACCCTTCTATTTCTTCTGCAAACTATTCATAAACATGCAATTTCTTTGCCACTAACATGAATATATTGTATCTCTTTTTTAATATGCGGATAAATTCAAACACAGGCATTCCGGTCGCTCATTCCAGGCCGGAGGTCAAACGCCGTAATCTTTTCATTCGACCTGCGGCGGACTGATTTTATAGCCAACCCCGAAAACAGTATGGATCATTTCATGACCAACCGGATGCTCATCAATCTTTTTTCGAAGGTTCTTGATGTGGTTATCGATCGTACGGTCATAGCCATCGTAATTATATCCCTGTATCCTGGATATAAAATCGTTACGCGTAAACACCCTGTCCGGCGCAGACATCATGATCCTCAACAACTGATATTCGATGGGGGTTAGTTTAATATCCGATCCCTCCACGGTTACTCTATGCCTTTTTTCATCCATAATAACCGGCCCCACAGCCAGTCTTTTTTCCTCATGTTCCGGGTGGACCCGTCGTAAAACTGCCTTGGCGCGAGCTACCACTTCCCTGGGGATGAACGGTTTGCATATATAATCATCCGCCCCGATTTCCAGGCCGAGCAAACGATCGATATCTTCCACCATTGCCGTAACCATTATAATAGGCACATCGGAAAAGGAACGGATTTCACGGCATATTGTCATCCCGTCTTTGTCTGGCAGCATAATATCCAGGAGCACCAGATCAGGCGGACCGGCCTGAACATAATCTATAACAGTGTTACCGGTATTTAAAACAAAGACGTTGAAATCGGCGTTTTCAAAGTAACTCTTCAAAACCTCAGCAATTCTTTCATCATCTTCAACAATCAGAATATTGCCCTTTTTCATATCGGATTCACCCGTTTATCAATATCTGCCCGCTCATCTATCTGATCACAGGGATTGGATTCAATCGGCAGCAAAATTTCAATCATCAAACCGCCTCCCTGAACATTTTGCGCCCGCATCTTTCCATTGTGCATTTCAACTATCGACTTACAGATTGCCAACCCCAGCCCGTTGCCGCCTGTCTTACGGCTGCGTGACGAATCAACTCTATACAAACGATCAAATAAAAAAGGCAAAGCCTCGGCAGGAACACCCGGGCCTGAATCCTCAAAGATAAATTTTATTTGGTCTGTATCGAGTGTCTGCCGTATGATCAATCTTCCCGGTTTTTTTGTATGACGAATGGCATTCTCAAGAATATTGGAAAAGAGCTGTTTAAGGCGGTCATAGTCTCCCAATATCTGTATATCAGCCGCTGCTTCATCAAACTTAAACTCTATTGACATGTTGTTGTTTTCGAAGCGCTTTTGAAAGACATAGACATCATCGCTTAATATTGGCAACGGTTTTATAAGTGTGTTCTTCAGTTTTTGTGCACCTGCTTCTATCAAAGAAATATCATTTAAATCATTGACAAGTTTCATCAGATGTCTGGCTTCATTGCCAAGAGCTGTAAGCGATCCCTTATCCGGTTTTCGAATTCCATCATCTAGCGCATCAATTTCACAGATCAGCACCGACAGAGGGGTGCGCAGTTCATGGGATATGTCGGTCAGCCATTGCTTCTGATACCGCTCATAATCCTCCAGCCTCTGTACCATGCTGTTAAAATGCGAAGCCAGGTCACCCAGCTCGTCAGAGGTTCTGACAGGGATCCGTATATTGAAGTCTAGATGGCCCAGCTTCTTAGTGGCTTCGGAAAGTTGTGTTATTGGTCTCAAGATATGTTTTGAAAACAGGAAGGTAATGGAGATCAAAATAAACAGATAGGCACCGCCTATTATATATAACAGCTTTGATTGATTTTGCTGGAATGCACGATCCAGCGGCTGATAGAGTCTTCGGCCTTCTTTGACCCTCAGCCAGCCTATTATCTTTCCTTCCAGCTCGATCTGCAAAAGGGAGCATTCTTCAATGGGGGCAGTGTTTCGGCCAATGATATATTTTTTATTTTGGTCGAGAAGAGAGATGCGGGGTCCGAGGTTCAAAGGGTCCCAAACCGGAGGCATATAATTATCCTGATATATTATAGTTATTACATCTATTTCTTTTGACTCCTTATTATCGGGGCTGTTTCCGAGCTCCTTTTTTAGCCATCCTTTCTCCAGAATGATGTCCCATAGGTCAAAATTTTCTTTTAATGATCCCCATCCTCCATTCTCAGAATAAAATACCACCAGAGTCTCAGCCAGATGACCCAGCCTTTCAACTTCCTTTTCCTGGATATATTTATCAAACTTTTTATTGGAGACTACTATTGAGAAGACCATTAAAGCAACAAGACAAATGACCATAATTACAGAGAATATTAAGAGTTTTATTTTCAGTCTGATTTTCATAGCATGCTTACCGCGAAAGCAAAAGACTAGTTATTTGGAATCTAAATTTGTTTAAAAATAAGCGTAGGGGGCCACTCCCCGTTTTTATTAATGCTTTTGCTGATTTTTCACAAGATTTATATCAGACTTCCACAGTAATATTATCTTTGGCAAAAACAGCCTTCCCCCGATAATAAGAGGGAAGGCTGTTTTTAATTTCATTAGTAGCTGAATGTCTCACTGAATGTGTAATATGGCTCAGGGAATTTTGGGTATATCTTGGATTTGGTTGTTGGACTCCAGGACTCATAGGGATCGGCAGCCGGCTTCAGCCCCTGGCTGTCCCCTCCTCCGCCCTGTTGCCCTTGACCGGCCTCTCCGGGTGGTGGTCCCTGGCGGTCCTGTTGTACGCCCCAGTTACTCGGGGTGGGGTCCATGACATTTACTAAATGCCAGATCTTCCATTTGCCGTCCTCTTTCACAAAGTCAACCGCATACTTTTCCCAGAACCATCCGCCGCTGATTTCCGGCTTGCCGTTACGTATCTCTACATTAGTGCCTATACCGGGTGAGTACCATATGCCCTTCGCTGTCTTTCCATCGCCGGCTATCTCGATAATCGGCGTCGTCTGGGTATGGATAGTGTATCCGTACCCAATACCGATATTCTCCGGCACATTTTTGACCTCCGGGTAGACCTTGCTTATCTCTTCAAGCTTCTGTTTCTTGCTCTCTTCATTATCGGTGCAGTAATGCTGTTTGATCAGGGTGATACCCTCCTCCACCATAGTGCCCATTCTTGTCCACCTGGCGGTCTCGGCAAATTCGCCGCCTTCCTTTACCCAGATGTCCTCCATTTCCTCACAGTGTGCGCCGATAGTGTGATAATATGCGTGCTTGCTGTAGGCATTCTGAACCTCTATCGTCGCCATGGCACGATCTGCTGTAGAGATCGTCGGCCTCTCGACTGATCCCGCCGACGTCTGGGTGTCAGCCGGTTTTTTCGAGCATCCCCAGGACATTGTCAAAGCTATTGCAATGCCGACAAAAAGAATTGTTTTATATCCGACTTTAGTTTCCATAATTTGCCTCCTGTGTTAAATAGATTAGAGAATATTTTGTCTCCTGCCATGACCAAGTTTATATATGTTTTCAATCCATAAATCAATTAGTTCCGGATAGAGTCTTCAGCAGTCAGTTATCAGCAATCAGGCAATCCTTTTTTTTAGCCTGATGCCCTTATATATTCCGCAGCATTCTTGGCGGCCATCAGTCCGGTTGTATATGCAAAGCTGGTGGTATTCCCTGAAAGATGAGAGGGATAGGTGCCTGCATATATCGAATTGGCATCAGAGCCGCCGGAATAGAGGCCGGGAATAGGCTCAAGTGCCTTGTTGAGGACCTCTGTTTTGTAATTAATCTTTATGCCGCCCAGGCCGCCCCAGCTGTCGCAACAATATTTTGAGGCATAGTACTTGGGCCCGTAGAGCGGCAGGAGGTTGGATGCATCCTTGTAGAAAATGGGATCATTTCCCGCCTTGCTGAAGGAATTGTACTCGGCGATAGTCTTCTTGAGCCTGCCAAGGTCGATGCCGGTCTGTCTGCAAAGATCCTCCAGGGAGTCCGCCGCGTACAGATAGGGATAGTTCAGCTTTTTAGCCTCTGCCACGATAACATCGGCATCAGGGATTGTGACCGCGTTATCAGGACCGGTTCCGGGTCCCTTTGCCCTGTAAATGTCCGCGATTGTGCTGTCGAACATCAGGAACCCACAGCCTTCGGTCTGGCGGTGGATGGCATTGGCCATATAAACTCTGTCTGCGGTTTCATTCACGAAACGTTCGCCCTGGAGGTTAACCATCAGGTTCGGATTGGCGATAATAACCCACTCATTTTTGGTTCCTGCCGGGCCGCCGAGAATAGGCATTCCCTTATATGCATCCATCATCATCTCAGACCTTGCAGCGCCCACATCCCATGCCATATTGATGCCGTCGCCGGAGATATGCGGCATCTCATAGGTGTAGAACAGATCCTTTTTATAGGTATAGGTTGTATATTTCTTAATCAGCTCAGGGCTGCCCATGAACCCTCCGGTAAATAAAATTACGGCCCTGGCCTTCACTTCTATTTCCTTGCCGCTCTTATCCTGGGCGACCAGACCTGTTATGGCATCTCCGGTCTTAATGAGCTTTTTTACCGGGGTTTCCATAAATATCTCGACGTTTTTGTTGTCCTTGACCCTGTCGGTGAGCAGCATGGTAATATACATGCCCTTTGCGTCCGTCTTGTAATCCGGATGAGGTGAAATACTGTGCATAAAGCCGCTGTCGCGCTCCCCCTGCATGGGACGGAAGAAAACACCCTTTTCCTCCAGCCACTTCACTGTAAAGGCAGTGCTGTTGATGTATTCGGAGGCTAGACGGGCATCTACCTGCCAGTGGGTAAAGTCCATCAAATAATTAAAGGCGTCTTTAGTAGTGCAATTCTTGGCGCCGTATTTTTCCTGAATGTGGGTGCCGGCCCCGAAAGGCCCCATGCCGCCGTTAAAAGTGCCGCCTGT
>JBFYXR010000058.1:0-7458 GCA_041310455.1 Desulfobacteraceae bacterium
GCTTATGAGCAGCATTTCCTCCATCAGGGAAGAGGATAAGGCAGGAATGGAGGCCTTTTGGCTGGAACTGACTGAAGCAGTGGAAAACGGGACCTTTAATGCAGAGACAATGGTGGGGAGCTTCATTTATCCGACACAATTTTCAAGATTTTGAGAAAAATTTGTAACCTTTTAACAATATGTTACGACTTTTAAGTTGAAAAAGAACGCAGATGATCCCTGAGACAGGGATTTCCCGGAAAGATAAGCTTGCATGAAAATTATCTGTAAAGGCCATGAAAGAACTACCGGCCTGAAGTATATGCGAATAATTTTTCATGAAACAACAATGGGTTATTAAATAATTGTGTGATTTCGGTCGATCTGTAAAAATAACATTCTTGATAGGCGGATCAGTTGAGGGATATAATTGCTATGGTTGAAAATCAAAATTTCAGAAGTTATTGTTTTCTCTAGCTGATTATTTCTGATTAATAAAAGAGAAAATCTGGAACAGATCGAGATTGATGAAAGAAAAGCCTATCATGTTCAGTGATTCCGAAATCATCAGACAGGTCCTTGAAGGGAATGTAAATTCCTTTGAATCTCTTATGGTGAGATATAAAGACCTTGTATTGAGGATAGTAAAGAAGCATGTGCCCTATTCAGAGGCAGAGGAGATGGCGCAGGAGACCTTTATAAGGGGCTATCAGTCATTGTCCGGCTTTAAGAGCAGGGGAGATTTCAAACAATGGCTGTCTTCTATCGCTGTAAGAACCTGTTACGATTACTGGCGCAAGGTTTACAGAAACAAGGAAGTAGCCATGAGTTCACTTAGTGAAAGGCAGCAGAAGTGGCTGGAGGAAGTGATCTCAGATCAGCCTGAGGCCCACGCGCGTGATGAAGATCCTCAGAAAGAGGCAACGGAATTACTCGACTGGGCCATGGAAAGATTGTCGCCTGAAGATAGAATGGTCCTGGAACTGATATATCTTGAAGGCTTGTCGGGTAAGGAGGCTGCCGATCTTTTAGGCTGGAGCGTGGCCAATATCAAGGTCAGGGCCTTCCGATCCCGAAATAAGCTAAAAAAGCTTTTAAAAGAAAACATCAAAAGGTAAATGGAGGTGACTATGGAGTCCATTAATAAGGAACAGTTTGGAAAGGTACTAAAGGCCCTGACCTCAGCCTATTATGCAAAAGAGAAGAGGGAAGCAGGAGATTTGTGGCAGGCCAGAGTCATGGGGAATGTTCTGAGCATGGGCACCATCTACTCTAAGGCAGGGTATTTTGAACTTTTTCAGCAGTTTGTGTGGAGGCTTACACCTGTTACCTTTATCCTTGTAGGATTATTGGGCCTGGCCCTGATCAAGATGGATTTTTATTCAGATTATGAGTTTACAAAGGCATTTGTGAGCAACACTTCGGATTTAGTCACTCTTGCAATGTATAGCGGATCATGAGGGCATTATAATGAATAAATTAAAACTGGCTTCCGGTGTTTTGCTTGTCTTTCTTGTCGGCGTGCTGGCCGGGTCCCTGGGTACAGGATACTATTATAAGGAACGGGTGAAAAAATTTGAGGCAGGGGGCCCTCCTGTGCAGGAAAGGGTCCAGATAATCCTGGGAAGATTCTCGAATGAACTCGATTTGACAGATGCGCAACGAACCGAGTTTGAAAAGATTGTTAAGGAGTCACAGGAGAAGATAGTAGCACTGGGCAGTAAGTTTCAGCCGGAGATAAAGCAGATCAATGATGACACCTTTACGTCTATTAAGGATAAGTTGACCGATGAACAGAAGGCCAAACTCGAAACGCTGATCAAGAGGATGAATGAGGTCCGTGACAGGTTCCCCAGCGGCCAGCGTCAGCAGCAAAGGACGCCTGACCAGTCCCGTCCGCAAAAGCAGGGCGGTCCGGAACAGGGTCCGCCTCAGACCACACCTGATCAAACGCTTCCTCAAGTGATGCCAGGGCAAGATCCTATGACTGCAGTACCTGATTCTGCAACACCCAGGGGAGGGGCGCGTGAGGCTGGTCCTTCTCAAAGGTATTACATGCGGATTGCAGGCGAACTGAAGGACCGGTTGACGCTTTCTCAGGAACAGGAGGAAAAATTAAGGGCCATACTGGACAAAATTTCCAGGAATCAACAAGACGTATCTGAGAAATATAAACAGGAGAAGCAGGATTCTGCTGTCTTAAAAAACGCTTTGCTGGAAACTGAAAAATCCTTTGAAAAGGATCTATTCAATATACTTACCAAAGAACAGATGGAGGCATACCGGAAGGCCAAGGACAGTGGCGCGATAAAATTATCCCCGCGGGGCATGCCTTAGGTCAGCTTTATCCGCCTATAATCCTTGTGATTATAGGCGGATCAGAACATTAACCAATCTTTTCTACAACACTTCAATAAACTGGAAAGGAGATTTTTATGATCGGTTCCATACGTGTTTTTATTTTTTGCACTACATTATTGCTCCTTTCGGTAATAATGGCTGTCTCGGCACTTTGTCAACCGCCGGTGGGTGGATATGAGCAATCCCGGACGGCGCAGAACAATCAAATGGGGCAGCAGAGCTCCCAGGCAGGAGGCCAAATTCAGCGGGGGCAGGGTTTCGGACAGGGCCCGGGGCAGGGGCAGCAAACGGAACAGATGCAGAACATGATGAGCCCAAGACTTAAGGAACTGCTGGGATCAACGGACGAGGAATGGGCCGTCATCGGGCCGAAGGTCCTGAAGGTCGTTTCCCTTGTCTCATCACAGTCAAGCGGATTCCAGCTGCGGTCCCTGATGGGGAGGTCCAATGCACAGGGCAATACTCAGGTCAGAGGCGGGGACACCAGGGCTTCGGCTAATACAGGAGACAAGACCCTTGAAGAACTGCAGACGCTGCTGGCGAGCGAGGACACTACAAGCACACAGATAAAGAACAAGGTAAGCGAGGTGCGCAAGGCCAGGGAAACCGCGAAACAGGACCTGGCAAAGGCGCAGAAAGACCTGAGGGAACTCCTGACCTTAAAGCAGGAAGCCACCCTTATATCCCTGGGGCTGCTTGAATAATGATCGATCTTATTGAAAAAATGGGCAAAGAGGGACTCCTGGATAAGAACAGGCTTGCGTCGGTCATGAGCAGGATAAATGAAGGAGAGCCCCTGGAAAAGGCGGTTCTTTCAGGGAACTTGATATCAGAAGAAGAAGTCCTTCGTTTTCTTGCGCGGGAATTTGATTATCCCTTCATCGACCTTAAAGGATGCAGCCCCTCAAAGGATTTTCTGACCCAGTTCCCTGCAAAGATCCTGCTTAAAAGGCAGATTGTCCCCCTTCAAAACGACGACGGCTCCATTACCGTTGTCACAAGCCTTATATCGGATACATCCGGCCTGGATGAACTCCGCCTTGCGACCGGAAAGGACTTCAGCCCGGCACTTGCCCCTTCCGGCGAGATCCTTGACTGCATCAAGAGGTGCCTTGGCGTCGGAGCGGACACCGTGCAGTCAATGGTAACAGAGGTCGGTGACAACGGACTCCAGATCATCAACCAGGAGCTGGAAGATGATATGGACCTGGCTGAGGCGGCAGAGGGGGCATCCATTATAAGGTTTGTCAACCAGATCCTCATAGAGGCCATCCAGTTGAGGGCAACGGATGTGCATATCGAGCCCTTTGAGAACGAATTGAGGATTCGTTATCGTGTTGATGGCGTGCTGAAGGAGGTCTCGATCCCTCCTGAAGTAAGACGATTCCAGGCGGCCATCATCTCCCGAATCAAGATATTAAGCCACCTGGACATTGCCGAGAAACGGCTGCCCCAGGACGGAAGGATAAAGATCAAGATTGAAAACGCCGAGGTCGATGTCCGTGTATCCGTCATACCCATGCTTCACGGTGAGGCCATTGTCCTGCGGCTCCTCAGCCGTTCATCCGTCCTGCTTGGCCTGGAACAACTGGGAATGGGGCCGGAGGATTTCAGGATATTTTCACGTTTGCTGGATCTGCCTTACGGCATCATTCTTGTAACAGGACCGACAGGGAGCGGCAAGACTACGACACTTTATGCGGCATTGTCCCAGATAAATGATGTAGAACGCAAGATCATAACCATTGAAGACCCTGTTGAATATCATTTGCGGGGAATAAATCAGATACAGGTCTCAACAAAGGCCGGGCTTACATTTGCGAACGGCCTCCGCTCAATTCTAAGGCATGACCCCGATGTTATCCTGGTGGGGGAGATCAGGGACAGGGAGACGGCGGAGATAGCCGTGCAGGCATCATTAACCGGCCATCTTGTCTTTTCCACCCTTCATACAAACGACGCTCCCGGGGCGCTGACGCGCCTTGTGGATATGGGGATAGAGCCCTATCTTGTCGCCTCCACATTGGAGGGAGTAATTGCACAACGGCTTGTACGGATCATATGCCCTGATTGCTCCGAGGAACATGCACCAGCTAATTCCGACCATCTCAGGGCTGAGTTCGGCGGGGCACTGCCGGACCGGCTATACAGGGGCAGGGGTTGTCCGAAGTGTCTGGGAATGGGGTATCTGGGAAGAAAGGGGATATTCGAACAGATGGTTGTAACGCAGGAGCTGCGTCATGCCATTACCGATGGCGCTTCCCATGCCAGGATACGTGAGATTGCACTGCAAAACGGCATGAAGACGCTAAGGGAAGACGGACTCAGATATCTCCGCCAGGGCAAGACCACTGTGGAAGAGCTCTTAAGGATAACAAAGGACGAGCGGTTTAACGGGAACGGTAATTAACAGGGGAAGGGGCCGAGCGAGCCTGATTTGATAATTAAAGCTTAGGGGAAAAGTAAACCCCCTGCCCCTGTTAATATACAAAGAACGCAATTAACATGATCTCGGAGATTTTGTGCCGGACTACAGATACAATGCCATAGACCAGAGCGGCAGGGAGATTGCAGGCTCCATAAACATGGCAACAAGGGAATCGGTTATCGATAAGCTCATTGCAGATGGACTGGCCCCGTCCTTTGTTGAAGAAGAAAAAGACAAGGGTTACGCACACAGGATGCCCTTTGCAGGGAAAGGCCATGTATCAAAGGTTGAGGTGGAGGCCTTCACACTTGAGCTTGCAAACCTTCTCTCCGCGGGCGTTCCCTTGAGCCGGTCCCTGGGAATTTTGAGCAGGGAGGCATCAACCCCTGCGGCAAGGGCCCAGTGGTCCGCGATAAAGGACTCCGTGGCAGATGGCATGTCCCTGGCGGATTCCTTCAGCAAGTGGCCCAGGTCCTTTCCCCCTGTTTATGTCGCCATGGTGCGGGCGGGAGAGACAGGCGGTTTTTTGGACCTGGTACTTAACCAGATTGCCAATTTCCAGTCCCGGGAAAAAAAGCTCATAGGAAAGGTAAGGGCGGCAACGGTCTATCCCATCATACTCGCAATTCTCGGCATACTGATAATGATATTCCTCATGACCTTTTTCATACCCAGGTTCTCCTCGATATTTAAGGAATTCGGGGGAGAACTCCCGGCGCTTACTCTCTTCATCGTGGGGGTAAGCAATTTTATAAGCAGGTACTGGATGATTCTCCTGATTTTTTTTGCCGTGGTTGTTGTGGGATTCCGGCGCGCAATGGCCAAGGAGGAGGGCCGCAGGGCAATGGAGGGGCTCTTTCTGAAGATCCCCATGGTCGGTACAATCCTCGCGAGGTTTGCCCTGGTTCGCTTCTGCAGGATGCTCGGGACGCTGGCAGGGGCGAGCGTCCCGCTTGTGGCTTCATTAAGGGTAGCCAACGAGGCCATAGGGAATCAGACCCTTTCGGACGCCCTGGAGGAAACGGTCAGGAAGGTCCAGAACGGGTCGTCGCTTTCCGCAGGCATGGCAGGATGCCCCCAGCTTTTTCCTTCCTCTGTAGTGGAGATGGTCTCCGTCGCCGAGGCGACAGGCAGGCTGGATTCCGAGCTGGTGAGGCTTTCAGGGGCCTATGAGGAAGAGCTGGACCGCAGGCTCAGCATGCTTGTGGCCCAGGCGGAGCCGGCCCTTTTGTTTATTATGGCAATACTCGTGGGGACTGTAATTCTGGGAATGCTTCTGCCCATATTCAATCTTCAGGAGCTCATAAGATAGAGGGATTAATGATAAACAATAACCTTAATATATATGAAAAGGAATGGAATTCATCATGCAAAGATCAGACATGAAAAAAGGTTATAGGCGCGGCCCTGAAAGGGGCTTCACCCTGATAGAACTGCTCCTGGTTATGGTCATTTTGACAGTCCTGGCGGCAGTCGTGGTTCCCAAATTTACCAAACGATCCGAACAGGCCCGGATCACCGCGGCAAATACGGATATCTCAAACCTGGAGGTTGCCCTTGACTCCTTTGAGGTGGATATGGGCCGCTATCCTACCGGCACAGAAGGGATGAAGGCGCTTGTGGAACAGCCGACCGGCACAACAACATCCTCATGGAAGGGCCCGTATATAAAACGCGGGATACCGAATGACCCCTGGGGCAATCAGTATGTATACACAATACCGGGCAAGCACAATACCTCGGGATATGATCTCTATTCCTACGGACCGGACGGACAGGATGGCGGGTCCGACGACATAGACAACTGGTCAACGCGCTAAGGATGAGGGGCGGAGGTTAAGGGTCTATGTCCTCAAGGTGTCCGAAAAGGCCTTATTACAGCCATGAGGGATTCACCCTCCTGGAGCTGATACTGGTAATGGTTATTATCAGCACGGTCCTTGCCATGGCCGCCCCGTCCCTGAGGGGCTTTTTTTCATCAAGGAAGACCCATGATGCCGCAGCAAATATCCTTTCTCTGATCAGGCTTGCAAGGTCTCAGGCTATTTCCGAGGGACGCACATACAGGCTCAATTTTGATCAGCAAAGGGGCATCTACTGGCTTACTTCAAACAGGGAAGGCGGCGCATTCAGCGGCCTTAACAGTGAGTTCGGGAGGGAATTTCTGCTGCCCGATGACACTACGGTTGATCTTGAGAAGGAAGACGACAAAGATGGAAAGGTAAAATATATCGCCTTTTTTCCCCAGGGCATGGCTGAAACCGGCACCATAACCCTGACAGACCGGCGCGGCGATGTTATTGAGATAAAGTCGCCCTCTCCTGCAGAGGCCTACCGGATTGTAGAATCGGAAGAGGCTGAGACGTGATCTTTAATATATATAATAGGGGCGCAGTTGATGAAGGATCAAGGGAGAGGGGGTTTACCCTTGTGGAGATACTTGCGACCTTTGTTCTGATCGCCCTTATTCTTCCTGTCGTTATGGAGGGGCTTTCGCTCTCCATGAAGCTGGGCGTGAAGTCAAAACGCCAGGTTGAGGCGGGCGCCCTGGCAGAGACCAAACTTGCGGAGCTGTTTCTAAGCGGTGAATATGACAACGGCGACCAGTCAGGTGAGTTTGACGATGAGTCGGATTATAGATGGAGCCTTGAGGTGGCGGACTGGGAAAAGGAGGGCTCCATGCAGCAGTT
>JBFYXR010000059.1:0-3988 GCA_041310455.1 Desulfobacteraceae bacterium
CTTTCACAAAACCCCTGATGAACTCATGTATCGCCACTGGTTAATCCTTAAAATCCTTAAAATAGTTTACTCAAGGTATGATTCTTGCATTTATTAAAAAAGATCACACGAGGATACTACCAGATGGATGTGTTTGTTGCAAGACAGCCCATATTTAAAAGAGATAAAAAAATATTCGGATATGAACTCCTTTTCAGGGACGGATCATCCAGTTTCTTTACTGGAGAGGACGGCAACATAGCTACATCCAATGTCCTCTCAAACAGCTTTTTATCAATCGGTATAGAAAGCATTGTAGGCAAAAATCCGGCTTTTATCAACTTTACAAGGGACCTGCTGTTGAAACAGGCGCCGCAATTATTTCCAAAAGAAAATATCGTGGTTGAGATCCTTGAGGATATAATGCCGGAGGAGGATATTATAAACGCATGCAGGGCACTCTCTCAGAAAGGCTATACAATCGCCCTGGATGATTTCTTCTACAGATCCGGCATGAAGCCCCTGATCGCCCTCGCGGATATAATAAAATTTGATTTCAGGTCATCTCCCATCGAAAAGATAAGGGAGGATATAAAGAGATTTTCCCGTTATGATATCAAATTTCTTGCGGAAAAGGTCGAAACGAATGAGGAGTTTCAGACCGCGCTTGATATGGGCTGCGAATACTTTCAGGGCTATTTTTTCAGCAAACCTGAAACCATCAAAGGAAAGGACATATCATCCGCGCAGATGAATCTTCTCGGAATCATGGCCGAGGCAAACCGAAGGAATTTCCAGTTCGACAAGGTCGAGTCAATAATCAACAGGGATGTGGCGATCTCCTACAAGCTGCTGCGATATATCAATTCAGCCTATTATAGCAGGGGAACAACAGTTTCATCAATCAAGCAGGCCATGCTCCTCCTGGGCGAGAACGGCATCAGGAGCTTTCTTTCCCTTATCGCCATGACAAAGCTTGGAAAAAATAAGCCCGATGAATTGATCCGGAGTTCAATTATCAGGGCTAAATTCTGTGAGTTGCTTGGAGAGAAAAAAACGGCAGGCATTGATTCCTCTGAACTCTTCACATTGGGCCTTTTTTCGTCCATAGATGCCATTCTTGATGATACCATGGAAAGCCTCATGGTTAAACTGCCCCTCTCCAATGACCTCAAGGAGACACTGATTCATGGGGAAGGCAAACTCAATAACTATCTCGGACTTACCGTATCATATGAGAAAGCTGACTGGGAAGGCGTCTCAAAATTTTCAAACAGCATAATGGTCAATGACCAGGTCCTGCCTCAATATTTTGTAAAGGCTATAAACTGGGCTGATGCCATTGTCTGATTTTATAATATCTCGCCTGTAACATCATGGCCGATCTCCCTCGATGATGTAACAACGCTGTCTATTATCTTTACCCCTTGCTTCACGGAAACGTTATCCCAAAGAATGGACCTTTCTATCTCAACACCGCCCTCAATAACCGCTCCCTCCCCTACTGCCGCCCAGCCCTTAAACTTGACGGAAGGATCTATTGTTGAAGCCGGTCCGATAGCGAAGGGCCGCTTTTCAAAACACAGATACTCCCGGTTTGCAGCGATGTAACTCTCAGGATTTCCTATATCCCGCCAGTAATGCTTCTCCGATACATATGCCCCTATAGGGACTCCATTTGCCAGCAGCCTGTTATAGCAATCGATGATATCCGAATATCCCGGCCCGGGGATGTGGGACAGCATCCCGGGGCTGAGGATGTGCATGCCCGTAAAGGCAAGTCCTCCCGGGCTTTTTTGACGCAATATCTCAAGAACCCGGCTGTTCTTAATCACAACCTGATTAAACTGGTCATAATCGTGAAGCACCATGGTTGCAATATTGCCTGAATCGATGTGATGCTTATATGCGCCTGTCAGATTGATATCGGTGAGGATATCCCCGTTTATCACCATGAAAGGCTCTTCACCGCAGAAATCTGAAAAATTTTTTATTGCCCCGCCTGTGCCGAGTATATCCTCTTCCACGCGCACAAGAAGCTCCACCCCAAAGGGCTCGGTATCGTTCAAATATTCCTCAATCTGCCTGCAATGGTGGTGCGCGTTTACAGCGATCTTTTTCACGCCGAAGGATTTCAGATAATCAATATTTCTGGCAATTACAGGTCTGTTCACAACCGGCATAAGGGCCTTGGGTCTGTTTTCAGTAAGCCGCTTCAGACGGGTGCCCAGACCTGCCGCGAGTATTATGGCTTTCATAATGATCGGGTTCCTTTTTTATAATTATTGTCTCAATATATATCCAATGATCAATTTTATTGCAAATACAAGTCACTAGTAATAAATATTTATCAGGCATGTCAACCTTGCGCTAGTATTAGATGCATCAAAGATCAATCACAATGCTGGGTGGTGAAAGCTTGAATACAACACTGGACTTAAGGGAATTAAACAGAAAAGTGGGCAGGGTTTTTATGACAGGTATGCCCGGCCCTGTCCTGGATGAGTATACTGAAACCATTATACGCGACTATAACCCTTCCGGGGTCATACTCTTTTCACGCAATATTGAAGATCCGCTTCAGCTTGCAGGACTATGCCGTGATCTCCAGGCCGCTGCCATGAAATATCATGGCATACCGCTTTTTATCTCCATTGACCAGGAAGGGGGGCGGGTCGCAAGGCTTAAGGAGCCCTTTACCGTCTTTCCAGGAAACGAGGCTATCGGAAAGGATGAAAACCCTGTTAAAAGGGCGAAGGAGTTTGGCCACATAACCGCCGTCGAGATGAAACTGGTCGGGCTTAACATGGATCTTGCCCCTGTCATGGATGTGCGGAGAGGTGAAACCGAAAAACACCTCACGGGCAGGACATTCAGCGACAACCACAAGTCCGTGGCAATCCTAGGGGCAGCTGTAATTAAAGCCCTCCAGGATAACGGCATAATGGCCGTAGCAAAGCATTTTCCAGGCCTGGGTCTGGCAGGGATGGACCCTCACTTCCATCTTCCTGTAATCAAGTCGGAAAAAAAGGATATCGAAAGATACAGCCTCCCGCCATTCAGGTCCGCCATCAGGGCAAAGGTCTCGGGCATAATGACCTCCCATGCCCTTTATCCATCACTGGACCCTGAAAATCCAGCAACGTTGTCACCGGCTATTCTTGGGGCTCTACTTAGGGAAAAGATGGGCTTTAAGGGATTGATCATAACCGATGACCTTGAAATGGGCGCTATTACCGGGAAAATTGATGTCGCCCGGGGTGCATTATATTCATTTTTAGCGGGAGCGGACATCCTTCTCGTCTGCAAGGAACAGCAATACCTTTTAGACTCCATTGACCTGATGATAAAAAAGATATTATCCGGAGAGATTCAGGAGGATAGGCTTAATCAATCGATTTCAAGAATAATAAAGATGAAGATGAAATATCTTAAGGGTACAAAAAAAATCCCCCTCAAAAAAGTGGAGAGATATTTCGGCCTGAAAAGCTGAAACCAGTCAAGGCGGTCATGACTGGTTTCAGATGTCTCTTATAAATATGCCCTCCGCTCTTCGCGATATCCCTATTTCTTTATCTGCATTGGCCGGACTGAAAGCACGGCGCATGGGGCCTTGCGCATGACCCTCTCTGTTGTAGAGCCGACAAAAAAGGATTCCACCAGCCTGTGGCCTGCTACTCCAAGTACAATAAGATCAATTCCCTGGGCATCGGCATACCTGATCAATTCTACATCAGGATGGCCTTCCAGCAGCGTGGTCCTTGGTTTGCACCAGTTGAGCGCATCCTGCGGGACCATGGCCTCAAGCTTTTTATTTAAATCGACAAACAAATCTTTTCGAATAATTTCTTTTGTATGCTCAACGGACTTGGGCCATTCTTTGTAAATCGGGGGTTCGAGCACATGAACCAGATGAAGCTCTGACTCAAACTCCTGCGCGAGGCTGAGCCCGTACTGGAATGCGAGATTTGAATTATTCGAAAAATCGCATCCGATGAGTATTTTTTTG
>JBFYXR010000060.1:0-2782 GCA_041310455.1 Desulfobacteraceae bacterium
ATTTCAAGGGGAATCTAATGCCCTGGATGAGTCTTTTTAAGAAAAACCTTTTAAATCAAGAGGATATAAAAACGGCACCGCATATGGCACAGGTGTTGCTCTTATAATCAGCAAAACCAGTAAACTCTAAAACGGATGAAAGGAGATTATAGATATGAAAAGACTGACGAGTATTATAGGAATTCTAGCCCTGACAGGCCTTTTTGCCCTTCCCATGGTCTATGCCGCCGAGGACACAACAACCGAAAAAAATACCGGCAAAATGACCGGGATGCAGAGAGGCAAGGGGCAGATGGGCGCGATGAGGGGAAAAGCCTCCAGCCTGACAACTGAACAGCAGGCTCAGGTGGAAAAACTCCAGAAAAAATTTCGTGAAGACAACGCAGATACCATCAAACAGCTCATGACAAAGCGTTTTGATCTTAACACCATACTCAGCTCTGACAAACCGGATGCGGATAAGGCAAAGGCAGCCCAGAAGGAGATAAGCGACCTTACCGCTAAACTGGCGCAGAAGAGGATCGATCTTTATTTTGAACTTCGAAAGATAGCTCCCGACGCAAAGTTCGGCCAGGGCTTTGGCAGAGGCATGAGAATGATGGGTATGTCGGGCGCGGAAGATTAATCCATCTGCATGGTTCACGCAAAGATTTCTGATAACATAAAACCAGACCATAAATCCTCCTTTTGATGCCATGCCCCCAGCGGGGCATGGCTTTTTCTTGCCAAATAATACATTGACGTAAAACAACTGTTTTTTTATAATCACCCGAAAATTCTTATCTCAATTAATCAAATCAAACAAGACTGCGTTTCACAAGCCCTGGAAAGAAGGATCGGTATTCATGATAAACCTACTATAGAGGGGGGGAAATATGACCAAGAATGTAAAGAAGTCCGGAACACACCTTGATCGTCGCGCCTTTTTGAAAGGCGTCGCCGCAACCGGCGCCATGGCTACCATTGCGGCAGCGCATACTGTATCAGCCGCGCAATCCGCAGGCGAGAATAAGAACGCCGTGAACTCCTGGAGAGACAAACCTGATCCCATCAATGAGGGTCTTATCTCAGATGGCGGGACCTATGACGTTGTTGTCGTAGGCGGAGGCAACGCCGGCGTGGTCTGCGCGCGTGTTGCTGCAATGAAGGGAGCTTCCGTTGCTGTAATTGAAAACCAGCCCGAGAAGAGCTGGGTCTGCGTCGGCACTGAAGTCGGGACCATCAACTCCCAGTATGCCATGGACCATGGCGCCCCGAGGATCGATGAGGAAGATTTTATCAGGGAGTGGGCCCGCCGCAGTGTAGTCCGGAACAACCCCAAGCGGGCGGGCTATTTCGCGAAAAACAGCGGAAAGGTCCTTGACTGGCTTATCAAGGATGCCGACAGGTCATGGCTGGCTGAGAACTCCCACGTCATGAGCTGCCCTCCCTTGCCGAATGTTCTGACGGAGGTGTCGGGATGGAGATTCTACCACGGCTCCACCATCTTCCGTAAAATGACCGACGACACAGGCACATTCAGATTGCCGGAGCTCATGAAGGTGCATCAGCGGAAATCCGTGGCCGAGGGGGCCAAATGGTTCTTCGAGCACCATGCAGAAATCTGCGATATTGAAAGTTCAGGGGCTGTTACGGGTGTAGTCGCTAAAAGGCCCGACGGAAAATATATCCGTTTCAGGGCCAGGAAAGGCGTTGCGCTCTGCGCAGGCGATTATTCCGGAAACCGCGAGATGGTCATCGATATCCTGGATCAGCTTCGCAATGCCGCCCTGGCGCAGGGAGATATCAGCCTTGTGAAGACAAGCAGCACGAAACCCCTTGCCCGCGACGGCTCCAGCATCAAGCTGGGCCTATGGGCCGGCGGACATCTGGAGATCGGTCCACATTCCTGCATCGGGACCGGTGATCCGGGCACGGGAGAATGGTACCTGCAGCTTGACGGCAACGGTGAACGCTTCTGCGACGAGGCCGCCGGCACCACGCTGTCCAAACCCAAGGACGCTGTAACAGTCACCCTGCATGATGCGAACTGGAAGAAGGTCATGGAGATGATGCCGCCGCGCCACGGCGCCCCTGATACCGCTCATACAATCAACTGGCCTGCAAGACTCAAGAGGCTGGACAATGTAAAACCGGGCCCCCCGTCCAAAGAGAAACAGCAGGAGAGCGGAAGAGGCGCGATGCCGGGTATGATGGGCACCACCTACTGCGCAAATACTATTGAGGAGCTTCTCGACTACATGGACTGCTATAAGGGAGAGACAAGGAAGAAGGCCCTTGCCGAGATCAAAAGGTACAATGAGCTTTGCGAAAAGGGCAGGGATGAGGACTTCGGCAAAGACCCCCGTATACTGAAGGTGACCGCGCTCAAAGACCCGCCGTTCTATGGCAGTGTCAGCAAGGGCGGAGGCATGGGCAGCATGTTCGGCATAAGCCCCGGCCTGTGCGCTACAAGCGGCCTTGACACAGATGCGGACGGACGTGTGCTTAACTCGGAATTCAAGCCCATCAAGGGCCTGTACGCAGCGGGAAACAATGCAGGCGGCCGCTTCATCGTTGTGTATCAGAGTCCGCTCGCAGGCATAAGCATCGGCATGGCAATAACCGACGGCTATCTGCTCGGGGAGAAGCTGGCAGCGATTTAAATCCAGCAAAAGCAACAAAGAAGTATGAACCCGATTAAAAGCAGCGCAAATATTGAAATCATTGCCCTGTGTATTCCCAGTGCGCCGATCAGGCTCATCAGGGAAATAAACAAAGAGCTGGAAGGCTGAGGCGGGCC
>JBFYXR010000007.1:0-16688 GCA_041310455.1 Desulfobacteraceae bacterium
TGCGTATAAATAATTCGGCCTTTATCAGACCTGCCCCCAGTTCTACCGCAAAGATATAGGGTTTACAGCCGGCATGGCCCGATTGAGTTTTATTAAGATGCTCTTCAGGCACCCTGATCCAGAATATCCTGTCCAAACCCGATACAGTCCCATTTTCCCTGAGAAAAAGGGATAGCCTTGCCATATCCGTGCCGTTTATTTCATCAATGAGATAGTACTTCATCAGGGTTTTCCTTTATCCGCCTTTCAATCTTCAATCCATCAAAAAAGGCGTCAACTATGGAATAAAGCCACAGGGCAACAAAGACGGCCACCATGATCCACAAGCCGGTGAGACCGCTGTTTAATGATCTGATTTCAATCAGATCATTAAGGGCATAAATATCCCTTCCTTTCATCTCCTCTAGGATTAAAAAGGCCAGTTTTACTGTAATCATGATAAAGACTATAAATACAAGGCCCATAATTATAAGGCCTTTCATGAGCCTTTTATTCAGCACCTGTCCCAGACCCGGAACAATCAGGGCTGAACACAAAGGAGACAGAATGTACTTTTTCATCCCCGCAATCCCCTTTCCGGCAGTGCATTCAACTCAAGCCTGCACCTGAGAATATAGCAAAATCCTTCATAATATCAACAGAGATCATCCGAGATTACAAAAGAACGATAGCATTTTTTCATATTGCTATTTTGCCGGTTCTGTTCTAATTTCTTATAATTAAGAATGACTTACTGGCACTGATTAATAAAATGAGTGAAAACAATAAAAACATAATAATGGAGAATCCGTTCCCCAAATCCGCGACCTTATCGGACAGGGTAAAAAAATTGCTGGAGACGGTGTCTTATGAAGACACCCTGGCGGTTCTCATAAACGCCGATCCTGATTCCATGGCCAGCGCCATGGCATTAAAGAGGCTCTTCTGGAGAAGGATTAAAAAGACATATATTTATCATATAAATGTTGTAAACAGGGCCGATAATCTTGCCATGATAAATCTTCTCAAGGTAGATCAGAGGAATATAAGAAAGCTCGACAGTTCAAGGATAACCAAGTGGGCAATTGTTGATTCCCAGCCGCATCACAGTGAACAGTTCAGAAGATTCAAATTTGATATTATCGTTGACCATCATCCGGTAAATGCCGGCTCCACAGGCAAATTTGTAGATATAAGAGACGACTACGGCGCCACTTCGACCATCTTTACCGAATATCTCAGGGCGGCCGGGATAAAACCGTCGCCGAGGCTTGCCACGGCATTATTCTACGGCATAAAGACCGATACCGATGATTTTGTAAGAAATTCCAGCCCCAATGATATTAATGCCTTCAGATACCTGTACAACTTTGCCAATACCAATATTATAAAAAAAATTGAATCCTCGGGCATGACGAAAAAAACATTAAGCAGCTTTCGCACCGCCATAGAAAACCTCACATTCATCGATGACATGTCCTTTATCTATATGGACAAGGTGGAAAGCCCGGACACCCTGGTCATGATAGCGGACTTTTTCTTGAAGATGGGAGAGAGCACATGGACGGTTGTGTCAGGCATTCATAACCAGAAGCTTATAATAATTGTAAGAAACGCCGGCTTCCGGCTTAATGCAGGCAACAGGGTGGGAAAATTATTCAGCGCCTACGGGTCAGCCGGCGGGCATAAAAGCGCCGCAAGGGTTGAAATCCCCCTGAAGGCCATCATACAGGAAATAAGCGGAAAATCAGGATACAGACAGTTCGTTATGGATAAGTTTAAAAGAGAATAACTTGGACAGGAGCATGTCTTGACAGCCATACAGACTCAGGTAATAAGCGAAAAATTAATCGAGGAAGTAAAGTCCGCGATCAGAGAAAAAAATCAAAAGTACATTTTGAAAATGATCGAGGACCTTCGCGCCGCTGACCTTGCTGATCTCATTGAGCATCTTGAATCCGATGAAAGATTATACCTCTTCGCCCTCATGGAGCCTGAAGGCGCAGGAGAGGTCCTGGTTGAAATTGAATCCCCTGTACAGGAAAGCATCATACACGGCCTTGATAATCAGGCCATCAGTGAAATAGTCCAGGAGCTTGACTCTGATGACGCTGCCGACATTGTCGGAGACATGCCTGTTGACCGTGCCAAGGAGATCATAGAGACCCTCGAAGAAGATGTCTCCGAAGATATTGAGAAACTTCTTCCCTATGAAGATGATACAGCCGGCGGGATCATGGCGCTGGAGTATGTCGCGGTCAAGGACAGCTTCACCATCCGTGAGGCCATAGATATAATCAGGGAAAAGAGAGAAGAGGTTATTAATCTTTACCACCTGTGGGTAATAAACGAATCAGGCAAGCTTGTGGGGCTCATCTCCATCAAAGACCTTGTCGTGGAGCCCCCCGGGAAAATGATAAGCGAGATCATGAACTCTGAGGTTATCTCGGTAAATGTCAGAATGGATCAGGAGGAGGTGGCGAATCTCTTTAAGAAATATGACCTTGTGGCGATTCCTGTTGTTGATGACTACAACAGGCTTGTTGGACGTATTACCCATGATGATATCATCGATGTTATTGCAGAAGAGACCGAAGAAGACATATCCCTTATGGCAGGTCTTACCCATCAGGAATTTGCTGAAGAGTCTCCGGTCAAGATATCAAAGGCCAGACTGCCATGGCTTATCGCCGGCTTCATGGGAGAGCTGATTGCTGCTGCCGTTCTCAATAAATTTCAGGCCTCCCTGGAGAAGGTGATAGCCCTGGCCTTCTTTCTTCCCATTATAATGGCTATGGGCGGCAGCACCGGCACACAGGCCGCAACGGTGGCGGTAAGAGGACTTGCCACAGGGGATATAGGCGTTGTAAACATCTGGAAAAGATTATGGGTGGAGATGAGGGTGGCGCTTGGGAACGGCTTGATCTGCGGCGTCCTCCTGGGCGTCATTGTATGGTTATGGCTGTCTGATTACGGCCTGGGCATCACTATCGCCATGGCGCTTATTCTTATTGTCATTCTTTCAGGATCAATCGGGGCCACAGTGCCCCTCCTCTTAAAAAGGAGAAATATTGACCCTGCCCTTGCCACGGGCCCCTTTGTTACCACGTTGAATGACGTTTTAGGGCTCCTTATCTATCTCAGTTTTGTAACCCTGTTCTTCCGGTTTACAGCCTGATAAAATCTTAATCTCCTTTTCCTTAGGTATAAATTCATTAATCAGGTTATTGGAGTGATAGACGGTAAGCATTTTTTCAAACACCAGCGCAAAGGAAAAAACAAGCAATCCCCACCAGCAGTATTTGACGCCCTTTAAGCTGCCCCAAAATGATAATATGATCAAGCCAAGCAGTATTATTTCTGTTGCCGCGTCGGCAATCCCCAGAAAAGGATGCCTGGTGTAAAAGTAGCCGCCGCCCGGGTAAAGGATGGATATTTCTCTTGCCCTGGCCTTGTCCTTGAATTCAAGGCCGCATTTTTCACAGAAAAAGCTCACCTCATCAAGTTCCTTTGTACACCTCGGGCACAGATGGTTCCTCCCCTGCGTCGGACCGGCATTCCCCTCAAGGGATATGGACTTCAGCAGGGCCTTAAGCCTCTTCTCTTCCCTGACCGCGATATGGTGAAATTTTTCTTTCCTGCCGTTCCTGTACCGGACAATGAGCGTTAAACCCTTTATCCCTATAGAAACGCAGTCGGCATAATAAAAATGCGCTATGGAATTTTTATAGCGGTGATGTTTCGTTGTGGGGACATGAAAGACGCGCCTGTCGGTGAATATGAGCAGCGAGCATTTCAGCTGAAAGACATTGAGCCCTGTCCAGAACCGTTCGTTTAAGGTTACAGGCGAACACCCTGTTGTTATAAGAAGTATTTCCTCGCCTTCCTCCAGGAAAGGCTTAAGAAAGGAAAGCATATTCAGAAGGTGTCTTTGACGATGCTCGATCCTTTTCTTATAAACGTGTTTATGGCTGGAAAACATAGCCTCACGATTTACCGGCAGATCAAAAGGGATTTGAGTTGCTTTATCTCTCGATATTTTTCCAATGAATATCATATTCTTTTACAAATCGACATCCGGTTTTGTGCTGTTGTCATCGTCCGATATGGAGAACAATTTCTTAACAGATGCTGACTTCAACATCTTTCTTATCATTAAAGCACAGATCAGCAGTACAACAAAAAAACACAGGACAGGAAGCAAAATGGCGAACACTGTTATTAGAGATGATCCGAAAAGCTCCCCGGTAGAGACAAGAAAATTTGCCAATCCCCCTGTAGAGCCTGATGATGCGGCCCGCAATGCTACAGTGCCTCCCTGCACAATCGCGGATACGCCGCCTCCGGCGATAATTGCCAAAGACCATTTAAAAAATGGTGACAGATCTCCAAGCATCGACGCTGTCAGGATGGTTCCCGCGACCGCTGCGGCAGGGGTCATCAAAGTGTCCAGGATATGATCAATCCAGGGGATATAATATGCCCCTATCTCAAGCGCTGTTGCGGTGGCAAATGCTACTAAAACCGGCCATGTGCCGATCCATTCGAAGCCATGTGAAAGCTCGATATGCCCTGAGATAGACGCTATACTCATTCCCAGCATCGGTATGAACACCCTGAAGCCGCAGGCAGCACTGAGACCTATGCCGATAAGCAGACCGATGATTGTTTCCATTGTTTTAACCTCTTAACGGGAATACTTCCTTCGCCGGTTCTCCTGGAAAACGAATAATTAATAATATATTAAGGCGCATGGCATATGGCTTAAGGCCCAAGGTTCTAAATAAATATTCTATTTTGAACTGTACCGATATATCATAAAGAGACAGTCATGCCTTTTGCCTGTAGATATTCCTTGACCTGGCGGATGCTCAAAAGCCTGTAATGGAATACCGAGGCAGCCAGCAATATGCTTGCTCCTCCATCTTTCACCGCCTTATAAAAGTCTTCAAGTCCGCCTGCGCCGCCGGATGCGACTACCGGGACTTTAACCGCATCAGAAACAGCCCTTGTAAACTCTATATCATAACCGGCCTGTGTCCCGTCGCCATCCATGCTGGTAGGCAGGATCACACCGGCGCCCAGCCCCTCGCATTCTTTTGCCCAGGCAATTGCATCCTTTCCGACGGGCTTTGTTCCTCCGGACACAACCAGCTCAAAACCCGACGGCATGGCGCTGTTCCTCCTGGCATCTACTGCTATGGTTATGCGCCCTGGCCCAAACTCCTTTGCCGCTTCGCTGACAAGCGCAGGCCGTTTAACGGCCGCGCTGTTCATGGATGCTTTATCTGCCCCTGCCTTAAAAAGCATCTCGATATCCTCCAATTCTGAAATGCCGCCTCCCACCGTGAGTGGTATCTCAATAACTGAAGAGACTGCCTTGACCCATTCAAGACGGGTCTTGCGATTTTCCAGTGTCGCGGCTATGTCCAGCATTGCGAGCTCATCGGCTCCTTCTTTCTGATAAAAAGCTGCATTTTCCACCGGATCGCCCGCATCCTTAATATCGACAAAGTGGATCCCCTTTACAACTCGTCCGTTTTTCATATCCAGGCAAGGCATGATCTTAACCATTTTCAAGCTTCCTCCCTTTCTTTTCCATTATCCTGGCATCAAATTTTTCCTTATTGATTATGACCCGTTCATGTTTCCCCTGTGAGACCAGATCGACCTCATCATGCACCTCAACATCAAACAATAGACGCCTCCCATCCACCTGGAGCAGCTTTACCCTTGCCGTAACTTCAAGACCGGGGGGTGTGGCCGCCATGTGATTGATATTAACGCTGATGCCTACCGTCTGTTCCTCCGGCCAGTTGAGATGGGAATTCACGGCCTTAATGCAGGCCCATTCTATAAATCCGACTAGAAACCCTGTAGCAAAGACCTCGGGCATAAGTCTAAATTCCTCTGCCTCGGGATATAATCCTGAGACCGTCTTGCCGGCCGGCACCAGAAACTTATGGGTATATTCGATTCCCGGTTTTAAAGTATCTTTCATTCCTCCTCCTGGATATTAAAATCTTGGGCGACTTATATCTTTCTGCCTGCCTACCCGATCGTACCGGCAATAATGGAAAGCAGCTTTTCCGGCGATATGGGTTTGGACAGAAACAGGTTGGCCCCTGCCTCAATCCCTTTTACCCTGTCCTGCTCCCTGCTTTTAGCAGTAAGGAAAACAATGGGTATATCTTTATATTCCTCCCTGCTCCTGACCTTTTTGCATAATTCCAGACCGTCGATCTCCGGCATAATTATATCGAACATCATCAGGTCATATCTGTTCTCATCAATTTTAATGAGGGCCTCTTTCCCGCTCCCTGCAACATCCAGTATATAGCCCTCGGGTTTCAGAAGCTCAATCAGTGCCATGCGAACCATTTCATCATCATCTACTATCAAAATATGTTTTCCCATCATTGCTCCTTATTAATTTGCTTTTATTCGAAGATAATATTCTAGCCGCTGCCTGATTGTCAGGGCATTGGTTGCCTTTCTGACTACAACGCTATACAATGAATTTCCTTTTTATGCAAGGATATGAAATGATGCAATCAGACCTTTACCGGCCCCTTAACCGGAAGGTATATCCTCATTTCCGTTCCCTCGCCGACCCTGCTTTTAACCTCCAGTCTGCCCCCGTGGGACTCAATTATACCAAAACATAATGAAAGACCCAAGCCTGTTCCTTTGCCGACGGGTTTTGTGCTGAAAAAAGGCTCAAGGATCTTTTCCATATTTTCCTCAGGTATGCCTATGCCGGTATCTTTGACCGTAACCACAACATGCGGGCTTCCATCTTCATCAATGTATGAGGATGAAATGGTCAGTGACTTGTCGCCTTCCGTTTCATCCATGGCATCTCTTGCATTTGAAATAAGATTCAGGAACACCTCTTCCAGCTGGCCTGGATCCCCTGAAATCCTTGGAAGATTATCGGCAAGTTCTTTCATTATCACAATACCGTGATCCATAAGCTGCTGGCCGGTCATCATAATGGCATTCTCAATGGGGTCATTTACATCTATATCACTGAACTCCTGTCTTCCCGCCCTTGAAAACTCCCTGAGGTGATCCACAATCTTCTCAATCCTGTTGTTGCATTTCTGTATGAGCTCCAGCCTTTCTCTCTCAACGGCATCTGCGGCTATATTACGCAGTATAACGTGCAGTATGGTCTGGGATGCCATTAAAGGATTGTTTATCTCATGGGCGACACCGGCGACAAGCTCTCCGAGCGCCCTCAGCTTGGATGCCTCAACAAGACCGGCCTGTGCCGACTTGAGTTTTGCTTCAAGGAGCTTATGATCTGTTACGTCCTTGAATATCCCTCCTGTGCCTATATCCTTTCCTTCCTCATCCCGCAGCATGAAGAGCGAGGTTACGATCGAACGGACCACCCCGTCTTTTCTTAAAACACTGATCTCATAGTTTTCAATCCGTTCGTGCAAAGTCAGCAGGCTCATTATCCTTCTCGCCTGATCAATTCCCTCCTTATAGAAGTTGCAGATGTGCATGCCTGTCACTTCTTCTCTCTTCATGCCCATCATATCTTCCATCCCGCGGTTAAGATATGTAATCTTGCCCTTAAGATCGGTTGTAATTATTCCATCAACGGAACTTTCCATGATAATTGAAAGGAAATCCTTGGTCTCCCTCAACTCTCTCTCAAGGTTCTTGCTCAGTGTGATATCCCTGACAATCTCAACAAATCCTGTCAGCCCGTCCGTCGGGTCATGAATTACGGTTATATTGGTATAGGTGGGAAAGTGCGAACCGTCTTTTCTGACTCGATAGATATCCTTTTCATAGACGCCGCTCTTTTTTATCCGGCTTATAATATCCTTGTATATCTTTTTAGCCCTGTCTTCCGGCGTGTCCGTAACGCTTATATTCTTCCTCCCAACGACCTCCTCCTTGCTCCATCCGAATATCTTTTCCGCGCCCTTGTTGAATTCGATAATATTTCCATGTATATCAAGCGCTATGATCCCGTATTCAGTTGCGCTGTCGAGGATGCTGTTGAGAAAGCTGAACAGCTGTCTGAACTTTTCCCTTGATTCCCTGAGATCCTTTGTCCTTTCTTCAACCTTTTTTTCAAGGTTGGATGTATAATCCTGTATCTGTCCTATCATATAGTTAAAGGATGTCCCCAGGATGCCTATCTCATCCCTGGTAATGACATTTACCCTCTGGGACAGATCACCTGCCGACATCTTGGCTGTTACCGCCGTCAGCTCATGCACAGGTTTAGACAGAAGCCTTGAAAATATTATGGTGAGCGCCAGAACCAGAAGGATGCTTATGACCATGAGTACAAGGATAAAACGTTCTGTCTCGTGAAGAGACTGGTATATCTCATCCTCATAGGTCCCGGCTGAGATAATCCAGTCCCATGGCTCAAAATACGCGTATTTTATTATCTTCTGTCTTGGCTTCTTTTCACCCAGCTCCGGGTTGATCCACGGATAGCGGATTGTTCCCACCTTACTTTCCGGGAGTTTAATGGCATCATCAATCATGTTTCGGATATATTCAATGCCTGATGAATCCCTGGAATCGAGTATATTAGCTCCCTCCTTGGCAGGATGGATCTTAAGGACGCCTTTACTGTTAATGACATATACATAACCGGTTTCGCCTACCTCTATGCCTTTGATCTCACTTTTTAAGGATTCACTGCTCTGTTCCTTGATCCCCACCCACAGGGCTCCGACAACCCTGCCGCTGTTATCGGTTATGGGTTCGCAGGCGCTGATATACCAGTCATTTACCAGGTAGGCATCTCCTTCGTAGGAGACGCCCTTCAGGAGTGCCCTGGCGATAGGGTGTTCAGCCGTAATAAAATTTCCTACAGCCCTTCCCCCATCCATATTTAAAATATTGGTTGATGTCAGGAGGAACCGATCGCCTTCCGTCCTCTGCATGATTGCACACATCCCTCCGGAGATCCTGAATACCTCATCGGCAACCCTGATATCACCTGTCAGAGCGGTTCCTCCGATCTCCAGGTACGGCACCTCCATGGGGGAATTTTCATTCGTAGTCCCTTCAGTTGCCTCAAACCGTATTTTTTTTTCAGGGTATATACTTACTTCATGGCCTTTTAAATAAAGGATCTCTTTTGCGATATTCAGGTTGATCTTTACTTTTTTTTGGACGCTTTCCTCCTGTATCTTGCACATGGAATATATATTCCTGACAAGATGATCCAGATCCTGTTCCGAGGCCGCCCTGAGGGCCTTGCCGAACTGAGCCATTGACAGATAGGCCACCGCCAGAAGAGGTAGGAGTACAAGTGTTATGATGACTGTGATCAGCTTATTCCTGATTCTCAGATTTCCAAATATATGTCTTGTCATTTTCCTGATCCATTGCAGATGAAATATAAGCCTGTAGGGCTTTGATTATGATTAATAATACGATTTTATAGAATATGTCAAAAGAAAGTATTGTCAATTGGTTGGGAGACAATCGAAATAATTTTTATTTGACTATCATGCCGCTATGATATACTTGAAGGTTCCAATATGCCTGTGTTAATGAAGCGGCATAATAAGCTAAAAAGCATCGGAAAGGAAGGAGTTCTCCATGAACGATGATGTTCAGAAGTCGGGATCGGTATTTGTCTATTCGGATGAACTGGCATGGTTTGATTTCGGGAGTGATCATTATTTCAAGCCTGAGAGGGCAGCAAAGACCTACGAACTCTGCAACCGCTACGGGGTCATGAACTATGACTGGATGAAGATACTGAATCCTGAATGTCCTGATGCATCCATACTCAAACTCTTCCATGATGATGAATACATAAGGCTCCTGGAAAAGGCAAGCAATGGCGAGTTCAGCCTGGAGATACTTGAAAGGGGCATAGGCACACAGGATAACCCGATCCTTCCCGGCATATTTGAATGGTCTCTAAGGGTGACAGGCGGCACAGTCGCGGCCCTGAACCGCATTTTAAAGGGCGAAGCGCTAACGGCCTTTAACCCCCTAGGAGGTTTTCATCACGCGAGAAGAGGTTCTGCCGAGGGTTTCTGCTATGTCAACGATATCGTAATCGCCATTAAGGACGCCCTCATAAAATCTCCGGATAAAAAAATAGCCTATATTGATATTGACGCCCACCACGGCAACGGAGTGCAGGAGGCCTTTTATGATGATCCGAGGGTCTTTTTCCTCTGCATGCATGAAACCGGGAAGACCCTGTACCCCTGGTCCGGGAATGAAAATGAGACAGGAGAAGGGGCAGGTCGTGGGTTTACCGTAAATATTCCGTTGGAATCAGGCGCTGACGATGAGGTCTTTTCCTATGCCTTTGATGAAATAATACAGCCTCTGCTCGGCAATTTTGCCCCCGATCTCGTTGTAGCCGAACTGGGGGCAGACATGCTTATATCCGACCCGCTGACACACCTGAAGCTCACAAACAACGGATATATCAGGGCAGTGAAAAAGGTTATTCAAATCTGTCCAAGGATACTTGCCCTGGGAGGCGGCGGATATGACCTGTATCGTACGGCCAGATGCTGGACCCTGGCATGGGCCGCGCTTAACAATCTTGAGCCTGTGGATGAGTACGCAGGTCTTGTGGGAGGCATGATGTTCGGACCGGAAATGGAAGTGGGGAGTCTTTTTGACAATCCCTATACCAATACCGGCGAGGCCAAGGATAAGGCTGTGATTGAGGTAAAAAGGGTTGTAGAGCATCTGAAAAAAGAGGTCTTTCCAGTACACGGTCTTTAGAGTAAAAAGCGGGCTGACGCAGATTGATTATTGCAGGCGGAATAATTTATCGAAGTACAGATTCACCTGCTGGAAATTCAAAAGGCACAAAAAGGATAAGGCCATCAAGTTTGTGTCTTTGTACCCAAGACACGCCATACCTAGCCAGTCATTAAAAGATTCCGGTCTGCGATTGATAATAGGAGACAGCTATAGGATTGAGGTAGGAGAAATTTTGTCCGAGGACGTCCTGCACAGACTGATTACTGGACAATGATGTATGAAAGTGCGAAAGATTCTTGACACTCCCGGATTTATCGGTTATTGACCCAGGTGAACAAGAATCGGTGAACAAATACTCCTACGCGGCCGCCCCAACATACTTTCCCCATGGTCCTCAACACGGGGAAAAGACAAGGGGAAAGTTAAAGGGTTTACATAACACAATGTCCGCTCTAAATTCAAAAGTCATATGGAAATCGTTTTTGGGGCGTTTTATTTTTCCAACCGCTGTTACTATCCTTTTGTTTGTCGTCTCATTCTTCTCAATCATCATCCCGTCTATTGAAAAAAACAGCATGGATCGCAAGCGCGAAATGATCCGTGAGCTTACCAACTCCGCGTGGAATATTCTGGCAAAACTGGAAAACGATGAAAGGAAGGGCCTGCTCACCCGTGAGCAGGCTCAGCGACAGGCCATAGAACAGATCGGAAGTCTTCATTACGGGCAGGAGATGAAAGATTATTTCTGGATTAATGACATGCACCCCCGCATGATCATACATCCTTATCGCACTGATCTTAATGGGAAAGACCTTACCAATTACAAAGATCCCGACGGCAAACAGGTGTTCGTTGAGTTCGTAAAATTGGTAAAAAAAGATGGCGCCGGTTACATGACTTACAGATGGCAATGGAAGGATAATGAGGAGCGCATTCTCCCGAAAATTTCATACGTAAAAGGATTTACCCCCTGGGGATGGATCATAGGCACAGGGATTTACATTGATGATGTAAAGGCGGAGATTGGCTCAATAATACGCAACCTCATTGAAATTTCTCTTTTTATTCTTCTGGTAATCACATTAATGCTGTCGATCATAATAAAGCAAAGTTATGCGGCTTTAAGGCATCAGCAGGCTATGGAAAAAGCCCTGCGGGAATCTGAGATTAAATACCGCACACTCGTTGAATCTGCTGCCGAAGGCATGCTTATGGCGATTGAAGGAAAGTTCAGGTATGCCAACCAAACCATTGCCGATTATCTGGAATACACACAGGATGAATTCAGCCTGATGCGGGTGACAGACATATTTCCGGATGAGCAGAATAATCAAAGCCATCAATATGCGGAGGAACTGGCAGCAGGCAAATCCGTCCCCGAAAGATTTGAAACCCGGCTGAAGACGAAATCCGGCACATTGCGCGATGTGATTCTGGCGGCAACGCCAATATCAATCGGAGAAGAAAACGGATTCATGGCAGTCGTTACTGATATAACGAAGAGAAAACAGACGGAAGACGCACTGGGAGAAAGCGAAGAGAAATTCAGAACAATCGCTAATAACCTGAATGTTGGTGTCTTCAGAAGAACCATAGGAAATAATTCACAATTTATAGAAATCAATGCCGCATTTGTTAAATTGTTCGGATATGAGGACAGAGAAGAAATTCTGGCAATAACTATTGCCGACCTGCTGGTAAATACCTCAGACAAAAAGATATTCAGATCTAAAGCTTCCGCCGATAATTTAAAACCAATAATATTAAAAATGAAAAAAAAGGATGGATCCATATTTACCGCTTCGGTCTGGGAAGCAGTAGTGCGCGATGAAGAAGGAAAACGTGAATATTTTGACGGCATTATTGAAGACATAACCGAAGCGGTGGAGAAAGAAAAAGGCCATGAGAAGCTGCTTGCGGAAATGCAGACAGCTTTAATGTTCTTTAACCGGCAGCTTGGCAATCTTTCCACGGGGCGAGTGGTTGTATGCGCACCTGAAGCAACTGTTAAAGAAGCTGTGCAGCTTATGGAATCAGAACATACCGATATCCTTCTGGTAAAAAATGACAGGAAGCAGAATTTAGGGGTAATTACCGATCACGATCTTAGAAAAGCACTAATGAACACCGGTTTGAATGAACAAGCTGCTGTTGCATCGATTATGTCTTCACCGATCCATTCATTGCCTGTTCAATCTACAATTTTTGAATCATGGCTTACAATGCAGCAGAATAAAATTTCGCACCTTTTTATTTCTGATTCTGAAGGAGTAATTTGCGGAGTAATTCACAGCGAAGACGTTGTTCCGTTAAGGACATATTCGCCGGCAATCCTGTTATGGGAAATACAGAATTCAAAATCTCCTGAGGAAATTATTAATCGCAACACGATCCTGCCTTATCTCATTGTAAGCCTTATCGACAGCGGAGCAAAACCTCAGTATATCAATCACTTGACAACTGTTATTGTCGATGCTATTTTACAGAAATTTATCGAATTTGCAATTAAGGAATCAGGTGAACCTCCTGCTAAATTCTGTTTTCTGGTATTCGGCAGTGAAGGCAGGCGTGAACAGACGCTTCGCACGGACCAGGATAACGCGATTATTTACGATGATGTGTCTCCTGATCAGGAAAAGGCAGTACACGAATATTTCCTGGCTCTCGGTAAAAGGGTATGCTACTGGCTGAATGAAGCGGGCTATGCCTATTGTGAAGGCGACAATATGGCCCAGAACCCTCAGTGGTGCAGATCTCTTTCCCAATGGAAAAAATATTTTCACCAATGGGTTTTCAAAGCCGAAGCCGAAGACCTGCTTAGAACTAAAATTTTCTTCGACTTCCGCTGCGGATATGGCGAAGGAAATTTTACCCGCCAGTTGCGCGAATATCTGGATGAAATTGTTGCAGATAACAATAGATTTTTCCAGTTGCTTGCCCGGAATGTCCTGCCGTTAAGTCCTCCAATCGGTTTTTTTGGTAATTTTGTGATCGAGTCAGTCGGTGAAGACAAAAAAGCATTCGACATAAAAAGCTCTATGATGCCGATTGTGGATTACGCCCGAATTTATGCCCTAAAAAATAAAATATGGGCCACAAACACCCTTGAAAGACTGAATGCGCTGCTGGACCGCAACATTCTGAAACATCAAAATCATCAGGAAATTGTTCAGGCATATAATTATCTAATGCAAATACGGCTCAGAGTTCAGGCCGAAGAAATCTCACATGGCAGAAAAAATCCCGATAATTACGTCAATCCGAAAAACCTTTCCTTTATTGAGCAAAAGTTGCTGAAAGAAATTTTTGCACAGACAAAAAATTTCCAGGCAAGGTTAAGCTACGATTTTACCGGCCAACTGGGTGGTGTGTAATGATCCTGATTGTTACTGACACTCATTGTTACTTCGACATAATTAATAAGCAGATAGAATATGCTGAAGAGTCGTTGGGGATTCCGGTATCATCTATAATTCATCTTGGTGATTTTGGAATCTATAAATCTCATTTGTACGATTTTTTTATTAAGCGTGGCAAACGATTCCTGCGGCCTCTTTACTTTATTGACGGCAATCATGAAGATTTTAATTCGTTTGAAAACCTTGTCTGGAAATACAAAGACTTTTTCTCATACCTGCCGCGCGCTTCCGTAAATACTATTGAAGGATACAGATTCCTGTCTCTTGGCGGCACAGCTTATATGGATTCGGCTGCTACTCAAAGAGGCGCAATTATAACCGACAAACAAATTGACGAATGTCTCTCTATTCCAGGTGATGATGTTGACATTATTCTAACGCACGATTGCCCAAGTGGAATCGGCGTGCCGAATACGCCGGGTCTGGGATACTATGGTGAAACCGGATTTAAGCGGAGCTCGGAACTCGCCGACCATTTCAAATCCAAACTCTGGCTGTTCGGACATCATCACAAATGGTTTACCTATCGGGACACGTATACAACTTACCATGGATTAAGCGGAATATGGAAAGGGTTTGGATTGCTGGACGGAAACTATCAGTTCAGAATTGTCGAACACAAAATTGATTGGGAAGAAACTTCATTTATCGATAAAATACTAATGAAAATTAAAATATTAAATCCGGATCATCCTCAAAAATAAAGATACATTTCGCGAACGTTATGTCCCGCCAGGTCAGGCCTGTAAGTCATGTCCGGTTTTTTGAATTTTTAGTTTAAGAAACATCAATGAAATGCCCCGCATTAATATTGCGGGGCATTATGGATAAGGCAAGAGAAAAAACGCGGAGAATTAAAACATAAAGGCCTGCACTCTCAACAGCACCTGTGTCTGGTCTTCTCCTTTATCAACAGTGTATTGGCCGAAGCCCAGTTTGACATTAAAATTCTGGCCCTTGACATAGTAGGCCAGACCGGCCTGCATAAATGTTTTATCGGGGAGCAGTTCGCTGCTCTTGTTATTATAGTTATACTGTACGAAGGGGGCAATTTTCAGGGCCTGAAAATAATAGGCCGCCTCGGCAAAAATCACATCCTGCTCCGGCAGATCAGCAATGAAATCGCCTCCATCATAATTTGTGTAATCGACCTGGACTGTGATAACATCCTTGTTGGCAAAGGGGTAATCAAGGAAAATATCCGCCCCGTAAGTGTTGTAGTCATCCTGACGGTCGAGACTGACACCTATACCCAGTACCTTTTTATCACCCAGGTATGAGCCTGCATAGAAAAATCCTGATTCATGTTGAAAGGGATAATAGACCGCCCTGGCGGCTATCCTGAAGGGATTGGTTGAATCATCCCCCCTGACTCCCTGCAATACAGCTACCCGGTATTCAAAATGATTGTTGCCCAGATAACCGCGGGCCTGCATCCCATAATCCCTTCCCACCCGCGATTTGGTTGGATCACTCCAGATGAAGCTGTAGGGTCCGTAGTCTGTCCCAAGCAGAGATGCGGCTGACTGCCCGGCATTGTGAGAAACAGGGAAAAGAAGCATGCCTGCATCCACCTTGAATCCATTACTCTGATTGTAAGTAATATATGCATCCTGGAGATAGGCATCACTTGAGCCTTTTGCCTTGGAGCCGTCGGCCTGTTTTACTGTCTTGCCGAGGTTCGGGCTGTCGGTCTCTGCAAAAAACGACAGTTTCTCATTTATATCGCCTCCTACCAGGATGCGGAAGCGTCTTAAGTAAAGGTCTTTTGATGTATCCTCTCCATCGGCAGTTGTGAGGGATTCTACCTGAAATTGCCCGAGCACGCCAAACTTTATCGAACTTGTCCCATCGGATGATTTAATTTCATACGCAGCATGCGCATTGACCGGCAGAAAAGCGACAGATGATAAAATTAGCGCTGATAGCACCGCAACCCCGATTGTCTTGATCATAGTTTTCATGGTGAGTCTCCTTATTTAATATGCATCCGGTATGTTCCAAAATATTCCGTCACGGCCTTTGAATCAACCCTTTATCAGTGTTGAATCGGCCGGCCATGTCATGCGGCAGCCCCCTTCTCCTTTTTCTGCGTCAGTAAAGACACTACAATGAGGGTTAAATACCCCAGCGGTATCGAGATAATGCCCGGGTTGTCAAGCGGAATGGGCGCCTGTGTTGAGGGCAGCTTGTAGACGTCGGCATAAGTGCTGGGTGAAAGCAAAATAATACCCAGCGATGTGATAATGCCGACAACAATAGATGCGGCGATGCCCTTGGAAGTCGTTTTTTTCCAGAACAGCAGCATGGTAATAGCCGGCAGGTTTGCCGAGGCGGCAACCGCAAAGGCGAGCCCCACGAGAAAGGAGACGTTCATGCCCTTGCACAAAATGCCGAGGATGATAGCGATACAGCCGACAACAACGGCCGCAATCTTGCCGGCCTTTACCTGCCCTTTGTCCGTCATTTCGATGCCTAAGAATCCGGACATCAGATCATGGGCAACCGCGCCTGATGCCGCAACAATAAGCCCGCTGACGGTTCCAAGAACGGTTGCAAAGG
>JBFYXR010000062.1:0-3888 GCA_041310455.1 Desulfobacteraceae bacterium
AACCATCATGCCGTGGGCCTCGACCGCAACAGCGGCCCTGCCGAGCGGTATCACCTGGTCCCTTCTTCCGGCCGCGTGGCTGGGGTCAATAATTATCGGCAGATGGCTTTCATTTTTTACCACGGGGACCGCGGATAGATCAAGCGTGTTGCGGCTGTGCTCTACAAAGGTGCGGACGCCTCTCTCACAAAGTATCACCTGGGAATTCCCTTCAGCCAGGATATACTCCGCCGCCATAAGCCATTCCTCAACTGTTGCTGCCATGCCCCTTTTCAGCATAATCGGCTTTTTTGACACCCCTGCCCTCTTAAGCAGGCTGAAGTTCTGCATATTTCTGGTGCCTATCTGTACAACATCGGCATATTCCTCAACCAGGGGAAAATTTTCAAGGTCCAGGACCTCCGTTACAACAGGCATACCGGTTGCTTCTCTAACCCTGGCAAGTATCTTCAAACCTTCCAGGCCCAGCCCCTGAAAGGCATAGGGAGACGTTCGAGGCTTGAAGGCCCCTCCCCTGAACATATCCGCCCCGGCCTTTTTAACCTTTTCAGCAATAATAAGGCACTGTGACTCGCTCTCTACAGCGCATGGGCCGGCAATTATCGTGAAGTGACCGTTCCCGACTGAGACATCACCGACTTGGACAATAGTACTTTCAGGATGTATCTCGCGGCTGACAAGCTTATAGGGCCTGGTAACAGGTATTGCCTCATTTACACCAGGCATACCAAGGAAAAGGGAGCCGTCAATAGGACCCTTATTATTGAGGATACCTATGGAAACCCTTTCTCCTCCGGGTATGGGACGCGGTGTATACCCCTGCTCTTTGATGGCGGCTATAACCGCATCTATCTGTTCTAATGTAGCATTCTTATTCATTACCAGTAACATGTTCTTCTCTCCTTTACTGTTAAAATACTTTTAATCAAAAAAAGGGCTGCATCGCCGCAGCCCATTAAACAAAAAAGGACCGCGAAATCCTGAGGGGTTCCGCGGTCCTTGTGTATTTTCTAATCAATGGTGAATACTGGAATCACCGGGACAGCATAAACCCCTCCCGAACGCTTCGCCAGCACCACCAATAACAATTACGTTTTGTCAGGAAATGTATCATTATTCCTTTTCCAATCCCGTTTCGTGATATTTCTATTTACGCTGAGATTATTAGGCTATTCTTATACCTCTTGTCAAGTTATTTATCAAAATGAACCTCCTGCAATTGCACTGCTATACATTGCGTCTAATATAATGCAGCATTAGTCTCCTCCCCTCTCAGGGGAGGATTAAGGTGAGGTCTTTTAAGGTGTTTCTTCATCGATGTCTTAAGACCCCCTCCAGCCTCCCCCTAAGAGGGGGAGGAATTTTGGTTCCAGAGTATCCAGATTAGAAGATGCTGCAATACTTATGACGTCATATATAAAAACATATTGCCCTGTCTGCTGTTATCGTTTAAGTTATAGAATATATTCATGGACGAAAGACGGTCCATGCAGAAAAATGTTAACAAATCCTGAAGAGCTTCCGATTATAATAAAGGCATTTCTCGTCGCTTCCCTGCGTATGCGGTTAGGCTCTATTTTTTCAACTATTTAGACCAGGAGGATATCTTGAAATTTAAAAACATTACTCTGCGGTTTTTTTCCTCATTGCTGATCTTTATGATCGGTGTTTACACTGCGAATGCGGCCCAGTTGCCCGGAAACGCGACTTCTGTGGTATCAACATCAGTGGCCATTCCCTCAGTACTGAAAAATTCGCCTGAACTTGCGTTGACGCTCAAAAACTGGGACAACCAGTCCGCCCTTGCCCTGGAGATGGAGCGCCAGGCGCCTAATAAGGTACTAAACCGCGCAGCCATGAAAAGTGTCCAGGTGGACACAGGCACAGGTGAAAAGGTGGCTTTAAGCTCCGTCTTCGATCAAACCTTCACGGCCCACGCAGCCCTGGGCAGTCAGTTGAATAAAATCCCGTCCACGGCACTGGTTGGCAAGCCGCAGCTTAACGAGGCAATAGTGGAATTCCCTGACAGCCTTGTCATGGTCCGCCAGGTCAGGGTGGTCATTCGCGACCCCAAACAGGCAGCTGCGTCAGCGCCGGAGCTGGCATCCTTTCTTGCTCCAATGGACCAGGCATCTGTTGCGAATGCGACTGTTGCCTCCCTGCCTGCAGATGAGCAGGAGGCATTCCGTCGCTTTCTTAATGAGGAGCTTCCCCTGCTTGACCCTGATGATCCTCTTCGCCAGGCACTGGCAGACGGTGGAGAGGATGCGCTCCTGCGCGCGGCCCTGAGCGGCGCCGGTCTTTTTGATGTAACCGATGAGGTGGTTATTGAACGCAGCGTCTATAATGACGGAGGGCTTCGCCTTTCGGCACAGATGCGCCATCTCGTTCAACAGAAACAGACAACCGTTGCAAAGACCCTGCGACCCATAGCGCAGAAAAACCAGGAGACTTCTGTTTCCGATATTCTCGCGGGTCCTGGTCAGTCACGCAACTATCAATATAACAGCGGCGAGAAGGTTGAGGGCAGACTTGAGATAAGCGAGCCTTTTCTTGCCGGCTTTACCCTTGGCCAGGAATTTAAATGGGAGCGCAGGTGGAATTTTGGCTGCGGCTTCCTGCGCCTGACCTACACCGTCGGATATGGTTTCGGCCTGCGTATCCCGCTCAGGCTGGAAGGAAGTCTGACGCCTACACGTATCGAGCGCAGCGCCGTGGAGGATCCCGGACGCGACCTGACACTCAGGCTGCACACCGTTGCCCTTGATGCAGATGCAAATTACTACAGCAGCGCGGGCATCCCGTCAACCCAGTTATTCGGCGGCCAGGAATTCGTGCTTGAGGCCGGTTCCAGGTTCAGCTACAAGCTCTATGCGCTGGGGAAAGACTGGGTAAAAGGGTCCCTGGACGACGGGGCATTCAGCCGGAGCTGCGACTTTACGCCGCCCCTGGGCGGTTCGTCCCGCGAGTTATTCTCCATTGACATACCTCCTGAGATTACCCAGACCACCCTCTCGGCAAGCGCTCTCAAGGGCTATCTGCAGCTGGGTTTTGTCATGCTCGGCAGCGGAACGGCCCTGAGCCAGGCCACCCTCCTGGCAGACAGCACGACAGTTGCACAGAAGTCCCTGCCGATGCCTAATTCAGGAAACGTTACCGAGGTCCTGCGCCTGCAGCCTCTTTCCGCCGGGACCCCCGGCACGGTGCAGGAACAGAAATACGGCCTGCGCATTGACGCGCCGCAGTATTTCCTGACCCTGCAGCCCACAGCGCGCGTGAGGGTCGGAATGGCCATTTCGGCCGGAAGACTCAAACGCTCCGTCAATACGGACTGGATCAATGTCGTGAGACTGAACCTGGGACAGATAAAACTGTCACCCCATGCCGGCACCCGCGCTTCATACGAGTGGAACGAGGGTGTTCGCATCTTCGAGGCGCGTGACCCTTCAGATCCGGTTTCCATGAAGAAACTTTCTATTCCCAAGGGCAGAGAGCAGTTGCGGTGATGGTCATTTTCAAAAGAAAATATTGTTATATGCCCGGAGCCTGATAAACGGCTCCCGGCATATTAACTTCGGATTCAAAGAGATATCATATGAAAAATCCGGACAGAAAAACAGTATCAAGACTTGAAGACCTGCCGAATATCGGAAAGGCGATGGCCGCTGACCTCCGTTTGATTGGCATTGATCATCCGAAAAAACTTATCGGTAAAGATCCTTTTAAATTATATGCCAAGCTCTGCAGAACGACAGGCGTAAGACAGGATCCCTGTGTTATCGATGTGTTCATGTCAGCTGTAAATTTCATGGAGGGCGAAACGCCTCTACCCTGGTGGTCCTTTACTGATGAAAGGAAAAAACGCATAAATCTCCCTCGTCAATAAAG
>JBFYXR010000063.1:0-6360 GCA_041310455.1 Desulfobacteraceae bacterium
ACTTAAAGGCCTTTTATTGCCCGGGTCGGGTCAATCCCCTGAACCTTGCAGGGATTAAAATCTGTTTGTTAGGGAAACTGTGCACATGGAAAAAGGTTACACCGGATTAAAAATTTTATACATCAGTTATGCTTTAATTATATTCTTCCTCCTCCTGGCAGCTCCTCTGGGGTGTATTCAGTCCCTGAAGAAGCAGATTGCATCGCCTGAAAAGGCACTTGTACCCGTCAGATACCTATATCCGGAATTCAGCGACGACATGGACATCGATTCCCTTGCCCAGGCGGTCAACCGGAACATCGAATATCTCAACAGGCTTGACCCGGGCTATACCTTTTCCTACGGTCCGGAAAAGTTCACAGCCCTCCAGGTCCGGGAAAGCCAGGAGGCATTTTTAAGGCTGGTATCAAGCACGTCCGATACCGGGATATTAAACCGTGAAATCAGGAAGAATTTCCTTGTGTACCGCGCAGCAGGCAGGACAGGAGACGGCGAGGTGCTTTTTACCGGCTACTATGAACCTGTCTTGGATGCATCCATGAAAGAGGAAGGGCCGTTTAAATATCCTATCTACAGGATGCCTGATGACCTGATAAAGGTTGATCTCTCTATGTTCAATAAAAAATATAAGGGCGAGACAATCATGGCGAGGCTGGCGGACAACAGGGTCCTGCCCTATTACTCAAGGAAACAGATTGAGGATGAAAAGGTCCTTCAGGGGAAAGGGCTGGAGATAGCATGGCTGAAAGATCCCCTTGACGTGGCATTTCTTCAGATACAGGGGTCAGGCCGTTTAAGGTTAGAAGGAGAAGAGACCATCCCTGTCGGCTACATGGCGGCAAACGGCCATCCCTACAACAGTATCGGCAAATACATGATCGAGAAGGGTTATTTAACCAGTGAAGAGATGTCCATGCAGGCTATCCGCAGTTACCTGGCCGGCCATCCAGAGATACTCAACGATGTGCTTAATTATAACCCCTCCTATGTCTTTTTCAGGGTGCTGGATAAAGACAGCCCTCTCGGAAACATACAGGTTCCTCTTACAGGCGGGAGGTCAATTGCCATGGATTCATCACTTTTCCCGAAGGGGGCATTATGTTTTATAACCTGCAAAAAGCCGGTAATCGGCAGCCGGGGTGAGATTCAGGGGTGGACCAGGTTCTCCCGGTTTGTCATGAATCAGGATACGGGAGGGGCAATAAAGGGTGCAGGCAGGGCTGACATCTTTTGGGGAAACGGCCGGTATGCCGAGATAGCTGCAGGTTACATGAAACATGAGGGCGAGCTTTTTGTCCTTATTAAAAGGCCCTGACTCCTGCCTTTCAGGAGGCAGCGGCCAACATGCTTAGTGATTTCGAATAGCTGAAGATATTGAATTTGCCTTGACATTCCGGCATAAATAGCCTAAATTATTCATATCTGACAACAGTTGACAAGGTGCGCGGGTACAGAAAGAAACCCGCGCATTTTTTTTAGTATGGAGAAAAATACATGAAGAACAAAGCTTATGCCCGGGAAGATGACCCCGGCAATAGGATATTTTACGGATGGTGGATCGTTGCCGCCTGCTTTATCCTCCTTTTCTGTTTCGGTGGAGCCGGCTTCTATTCATTCAGCATATTTATTAAACCCTTTGAAGAATATTTCGGGTGGAGCCGTTCACAGGTTGCTTTGGGCATGTCAATCTTTTTCCTGGTAAACGGCGCTGCACAACCCATTCTCGGCCGGTTCTGCAAGACCATCGGGCCAAGAAAGATTATAATTGCAGGGTGCATAACAAGCGGAGTTAGTTTCTTTCTTGTAAGCCTTACAAAAAGTCTATGGTACTTTTATCTCATCTACGCCGTATTGTCGCTTACTCTTTCCGCCATCACCTTTGTCCCCATAAGCAGTCTGCTGTCAGCCTGGTTTGAAAAGCGAAGGGGGAGCGCTATCGGTCTTTCCTATATAGGCATATCAGCCGGCGGAATGGTCCTTACTCCCGCAATAGGGGCAATAATACCCACATTCGGTCTGCAGTATACATTTATCATGCTTGGTCTTTTAATGTGGATACTTGCCCTGCCTACAGCATTTTTCCTTATAAAAGACAATCCATCCGACATGGGCCTTCTGCCGGATGGAGACGCTCCAATGTCGACACTGAAGGATGAACCCCTGAAAACAGACAAGTTGCACAAATCGATTCTGGATGAGGGATGGCCTTTCGTTAAAGCCATTAGGTCAGGACAGTTCTGGGGGATTATTATGACTTTTTTTCTTTGCTCTGTGGCCTGGAGCGGCGTCCTCCAGCACCAGGTGCCCCTGGTTGTTGAAAAGGGCATTCCCTACACATCCGCAACAATAGCACTGGGCCTAACCTCAGCCCTGGGAGGACTGGGAAAATTCGGATTCGGCCGCCTTACGGAGACCATTCCATTTAAATGGGTCATGGTGATTTGCCTGGGAATGCAGACAGTCGGTCTCTTTTTCCTGCTCAATCTGCATGCCATGACAATGCTATGGCTCTATGTTATAATTTTCGGATTCGGTATGGGAGGAGTGATAGTCCTTCAACCGCTTGCCATAAGCAAATATTTTGGACTCGCCTCGTTTGGCGTGCTTCTGGGGATATGTCAGCTTTTCCATTCCCTCGGATCTTCTTTAGGATCCTTTTCATCCGGGCTCATCTATGATCATTTCGGTGATTATAAGCAGGCTTTAATGGTTTTTATTGTGATATATTTTCTGTCGCTTGCCACTGTCTTTCTGGCCGGCAGGCCGAAAAAATACGACAGTGCAAAAAAGTCTTAAAGGCAGGTCACCCAGGATTTCAATTGATGTGTGATGATAAAGGCCCAAAGGACTGATCCTTTGGGCCTTTACATTGGTGTGAGAGGGGAGAACCGTGAGGAACTCCCCTACTCGATTAAGGTTATTATTATGGCGGGCAGGGATTAATATTTGTCGGCAAGCGCCGTAATCCCCGGAAGCATTTTCCCTTCCAGCGATTCAAGGGACGCCCCTCCGCCTGTGGATATATGGGAAAGCCTGTCCTGCACCCCGAATTTCTGGGCCGCCGCTGCGCTGTCTCCTCCGCCTACAACTGTTATGGCTGAAGATGCGGCCATGGCCTCCGCGATCCTTTTTGTCCCCTCTCCGTACCGGTCTCTTTCAAAAATCCCCATGGGGCCATTCCAGACTATGGTCTTTGCCTTTTTCAGCTTGTCTTTAAAAAGCGCCACTGTCTTAGGACCGATGTCAACGCCTATAAATCCCTCTTCAATATCCGCTCCGGCTGTCGTCTTTATCTGCGCGGGGGCGTCGATATTATCGCATATAATATGATCAACAGGCAGAACCAGCTCCACCCCCTTTGACCGGGCCTTTTCCAGAATGACCTTTGCCGTTTCCGCTACATCCTGCTCGTAACGCGATGAGCCGATCATAACGCCCTCCACCTTGAGGAAGGTGTAGGCCATGGCTCCGCCTATCAGGATAATATCCACCTTTGAAAGCATGTTTTCGATCATCGGTATCTTATCGGACACCTTGGCGCCTCCGAGAACCAGGATGAACGGCCTGTCGGGATTTCTGTTTATCCTTTCGAAATATTCAATCTCCTTTTCAACAAGAAACCCGGCCACTGACGGGAGATAATGGGTTACGCCCTCTGTGGATGCATGGGCCCTGTGGCTTGTGCCGAAGGCGTCGTTGACGAATATGTCTCCAAGGGCGGCCAGTTTTTTTGCGAACTCGGGGTCGTTCTTTTCCTCTTCCTTATAAAAACGCAGGTTTTCAAGCAGTATAATATCTCCGGGGGCCATTTCAGAAACCGCCTTTTCCACATCCGGACCTATGCAGTCATCCAGCTTTTTTACCGGTCTGTTCAAAAGTTCGGAAAGGCGCTTTCCGATAGGCGTAAGCCTGAACTCATCGGCTACCTTTCCCTTGGGCCTGCCAAGGTGGCTCATGAGAATGATCTTGCCGTTATGTTTCAGTATATAATCTATGGTGAAGGTGCTCTCCCGTATCCGAATATCATCGGTAATGTTGCCCTGATCATCCTGAGGCACATTGAAGTCCACCCTTATTAGAATTCTTTTATTTTTTATATCAACATCTCTGATAGATTTTTTAAGCATTTTATGCCTCCTGTAAATGAATAAGAATTTTCAGACCCTGTAAAATCGAATTGCTTAAATCAGGGATTATTGTATGGAATAGACAAGATCAGGAAAAAATGTGAGCTGCTTTTTCAAAATATGTTATCATTTATTGTCCGGCAATGCCAAGAGGAAAGTGAGCCCGGAGGATATAGAATAAATTTTCTTCATTTAAGTTGAATCATCAAAATTGTGTATTTTGACAAAATGGTGTAATAATGACCACAAGTTTTTCATGACATTCTTTATGGAGGGCTAACGTATGCAGGTTTTGATTCTATATTATTCCAAGGGCGGCAATACAAGAAAGCTGGCCGAGGCCATTGCCAGCGGCGTGGAAAAGGTGGAGGGCGTAAAGGCACTTGTGAAGACAACCGACGAAATAACAAAGGAGGACTTTCTTTCCTCGCAGGGAGTTATCGCCGGCTCTCCTGTCTACTTCGGCACAATGTCGGCGGGCCTGAAAAAGGTATTTGATGAAACAATATCAATCAGGAAGAAGATGGAAGGCAGGATAGGCGCGGCCTTTGCTACATCCGGCGACGCCACGGGCGGCAAGGAGACCACCATAATGTCCATCATACAGGCCATGCTGATCAACGGCATGATCATCGTCGGCGACCCCATGTCCGCGGGCGGTCACTATGGTGTTGCCTGCGCGGGGGAGCCAGGCGAGAGGACAGTTGAGAACGCAATAAAGCTGGGAGCAAGGGTGGCTGAACTGGCAAAGAAACTTTTTTCCTGAAGACAGGGCACACATTCCGGAGGAGACATATTGGATAAGGACCATTTGAAAAGGCTTTTGGAAGAACTGAACAGGGGCAATACATCCGTGGAAAAGGTCATGGATGAGTTGAAGGATCTGCCCTTTGAGGATCTTGGCTTTGCGTGCATCGATCACCACAGGGGCTTGCGAAGGGGGCTGTCTGAGGTAATCTTCGGAGAGGGCAAGGAGCCGGGAGACATACTTGCTATCATGGACAGCATGATCAGGCGCAAGGAGAGGATTTTAATCACACGTTTGTCGCAGGAGAAGGCCGACATTGTACTGGAAAGATTTCCTGCAGGCGTTTATCACAGGCGGGCAAGGATCCTGATCCTGGATACCCTGCCTGTCGAACAATCCGGAAAAGGGACTATCATGGTGATGAGCGCAGGGACATCAGACATCCCCGTTGCAGAGGAGGCCGCACTGACGGCAAGGTTCATGGGCAATCCGGTCGAGACGATCTATGATGTGGGGGTCTCGGGCATACACAGGGTCCTGGCACACAGGGACAATCTGGCAAAGGCATCGGTGGTTATAGTCGTTGCAGGGATGGAGGGCGCCCTCCCCAGCGTCGTCGGAGGCCTGGTAGACAGGCCTGTTATTGCCGTGCCGACAAGCGTGGGGTACGGCGCAAGCTTCGGAGGCATAACGGCGCTGCTGGGCATGCTCAATTCATGCGCCTCCGGCGTTACGGTAGTAAACATCGACAACGGCTTCGGCGCAGGATACGCCGCAAGTATAATTAACCGGCAGTAGGCTCCATGTATATATACATTTCATCGTCGAAAATCAGTTGGCGGAAAAGGACCCCATCGAGGTCTTTCAGTTCTATAACGCCATGAGAAACAGGAAATGCGACCACCATGAAACAACCCACCTGATAGGGGTAATCCTGACACCCCTGATGTTCCAGGTCATGAATGAGCAAAGGCCCTTCGATATAGATGGTTACAGGAGCCTTTTGAAAAAATACAAGACCCGCAATCTTGACAAGCTTTTTGATCAGCTGTTAGGTGAAAACGAATCCGATAGCGACGAATAACATAATAATTCTTTTTGTCTTAACTGAATGATTCAGAGGTTAGCCGTCAAAGGAGAATATGATGGAAACATGGATAAGTGTTGCGATTTCCCTATTGGCATTATCAGTATCTATCGTAACAGCATGGCTCACATTTTTAAAAAAGGGGATGTTGTTGATGACCCAGCCCACCAGTAATTTTTTGGGTCCAGATAAAGGATATTATTATTCCCATATTGATATCATGGTTGAACCTGATTTCAATCAAGTTATGGAGTTAATTGCGAATAAAAAACCGGCCGACTTCCTTGATGTCGATGCTTGATGTATCCTGACTCTATAGGAGAAAAATAAATGAATGACGCAGAACACATTCATTCAAAGATAAAAGCCATCATCAACCAGGGCGAAGGCATGCGGAT
>JBFYXR010000064.1:0-7538 GCA_041310455.1 Desulfobacteraceae bacterium
CCTTAAAGAGATGGTAAAGAATGAACCGTCTGCATACCCGGTGGGCACCTTCGGAATACACATGAACACTACCCCTGTTATAGAAATAGCCGGTGATGGAAAGTCGGCAAAAGGCATATGGTTCTCACCCGGCCCGATCATGAATTTTACAGGGCAAAAGGACAAGGATGGTAATGATCTTGCCGGGGGCATGGTGTTTTTTGAAAAGTATGGGGCGGATTTTGTTAAGGAGGACGGTGAATGGAAGATCTGGCACATCCAGATGTTCTATGATTATGTCTTTTCTATCGGGTCGGACTGGACAAAACCCGGTGCAAAGCAGCAACAGGCTCAGGCCATGCCGGCAGGAGATAAGAAAGAACAGGCAGCAGCTCCTCCGGCTGATAACAGGCCTAAACCAACCAGGGCAAATCCCATTACCTATGAGCAATGGAGCCCGACAAGGGTATCTTCCATGACACCTAAAATTCCTGAGCCCTATTACACCTTCAGCGAGACATTCAGCTATTAATCATCACATCCGGGGTTGTCCATTTGGAGATGGACAGCCCCTATTTAAAACGCACTTGCCCTGAACTTAGATATCATGCTATCCCTGTTACAGCAGTCCATTTTTTGCCTTCTTCCCATTATTCTGTTATAAGCGTTTAAAATATCAAACAGACTGAATTATCATTCGGCATTGGAATTATTTTTATAATAATAGCTCTAAAGCAATAGAGGCTCCTGCCCTTTTGCATATATAAGATTTTATTCATTCAAGGAATAGAGAATAACATGGAAATCCATTTTAAAAATGACAATGGCCCTGTCGATGAAATTATACGGCAGTTAATCGGGCTTCTGGGTAATATCCCCCGCCCTGAAATCGTGCGGGAGATGATTCTGGCATCGCTCAAGGCCGGTCAGGAAGATGACGGCGCAGTTGACCTTAAACTCATGAGCGCCACCCTGAAAGAGATGCGCTTTACTGCCAAGGCATTCAGGCCCTACCGTCACACCCACAAGGTGACTGTTTTCGGATCTGCCAGGACACCGCCGGAAGACAGCATCTACAGGATGGCGGCTTCGCTTGGACAAAAGCTGGCTGCATCAGGGTTCATGGTTATCACCGGGGGCGGTCCCGGCATCATGCAGGCGGTCAATGAAGGGGCAGGACCTGAATCCTCCTTCGGTGTGAATATCAGGCTTCCCTTTGAGCAGAAGAGCAACCCGGTCATTGAAGGAAATCCAAGGAGCATAACCTATAAATACTTCTTCAACAGGAAGGTCGCCTTTCTGAAGGAATCCGATGCAATAGTCCTTTTCCCGGGAGGGTTCGGCACGCTCGATGAGGGGGTGGAAACCCTTACGCTGGTGCAGACAGGCAAGCGCAATCCTGTTCCGATTCTCCTTGTTGATGAACCCGGCGGGTCATTCTGGTCAAGATGGTCTGAATTCGTGGACGAAGCCCTTGTCCGGCACGGCTATATAAGCAGATCGGATCTGGCGCTGTTCGAGAGGCTGGAATCAAATGATGATGTTGTTGAAAGAATCAAACGATTTTACTCCCGGTATCACAGTCTAAGGTATGTGGACGAATACCTGGTAATCCGGCTGCGCTCAGGCATCAGCCAGAACAAGGTCGAGGATCTGAAAAGTCGATTTACAGAGATCCTGAGGCCCGGGGGTGAGATCTATCTGTCGGGTCCTCTGCCTGAAGAGATGGATGAACCGGAGAGCAGGGATCTTCCCAGGCTGGTGCTGGATTTCAACAGAAAGGATTTCGGCGGACTGAAAGCGCTTATTGATTCCATAAATAGCGATTGATCGGCGCCGTCCGCAGCATTCGGAGCTGAGTTCAAAACAATTCGTAAAATGTCATATTATATTCGTTGATTATCATAGCCAGATTGATCCTATTATGAAAAACGTGGATTATTCGGAATGGCCGTTTAAAATCATTGTCTTCGGATTGATTATTATGATTACTCATTTTAAAGCAAGTATTGCAAATGCAAATTAATAGTAATCCATGCATAAATTATTATCTTATCCGTGTACCTATCATACTGTTTATTATCTTAATACCTCTTCATACCCTTGCCGGAGGCGGACAGGCTCCTGCCGGTGGTGGTCAAGGAGCTCCATCTATAGCTCAAGGCGGCGCAGCAGGCGGTTCTCCCGGCGCTGCCGGCGGCACTGTAAGCAATGCCTGGACAGCAGTAAAGAAATAACCAGGAATTCTGATAGCACGGGATGGGGATTCCGGGCTGTCGTCATGGAAAGGAAAGATATAAAGTTTTAATTATCACCATATCCAATCTACATCAAAGGAGAATATCTATATGGACAAAGAGAAAAATCAGGGAATCACCAGGAGGTTATTTATTAAAAAGACAGCAGCAGGCGCAGGCGCTATTGCCGCGACAGGTGCCGGATTATTGTCAGCAGAAAAGGCTGTTGCCCAGACTGCAACTTCATCATCTGCACCTTCCGCTCAGGCGACGTATCCATGGCAGAAGACCTATTCATGGGAGACGCCACCTGCTGCCATTCCGGACAGCAAGATAAAGGAAAAGGTCATGGCTGATATTATAGTGGTGGGATTCGGCATTGCCGGGGCCACTGCTGCCCTGTCTGCCAGTGATGAAAAGGCCAAGGTCATCCTGCTTGAGAAATGGGAGCTTTATAACTGCCGGGGCTCGGATAATGCGGCCATTGACAGCAGTCTTCAGAAAAAGGCGGGCGTAAAGATCGACAAGGATGAGGTCTGTCTCGCCCTTCAGAAATATTCAGGGAACAGATCTGACCAGAGGCTTTTAAGGTTATGGGCCAACAATTCAGGGAGGATAATCGACTGGCTTGGGAATGTTACCGAGCAGCATGGAATCAAATTAAAACTCGCCCTTAAAAATCGAAATTGGCCGAAATACCCTCAAGGCCAGGAACCTGAAAAAGAATGGAACAGGGAATTCAATGTGTGTCACTATTTTACCGGCCGCCAGCCGGGATTGATGTTTGCCCTGGAAAAAGAAATCAGGAAAAGAGGGATTGAAGTCCGCTACAGCACCCGCGCCGTTCAGCTTATCATGAAGGATAAGGGCCGGGTCACCGGAGTAATCGCGCAGGATAAGGATGGCAACTATGTGCAGTTCAACGCCAGCAAGGGGGTGATCCTCAGTACAGGTGAGTATGGGCATGATGAGGAGATGATGGAGAAATATTGTCCATGGGCGGCTGAAACTGCAAAAACGACAAGTCCATACACCCCGCCCGTGAATACAGGGGACGGGCACAAGATGGCGATGTGGGTAGGCGGTGTAATGGAGCCAGGGCCTCATCCACCGGTTGACCATTCAGGGGGAGGCCCCCTGGCGGCAAGCGCGTTTCTTCACGTGAACACCCTCGGGGAGCGATACGAAAACGAAGACGTAACATGTCAGCTTATGTCGAATGCCATGAAGCGCCAGCCCGGTAAGACATTCTGGCAGGTGTACGACTCCAAATGGGAGGATGAGGTTGACAAGATGGGTATTGGCCTGCTTATGTACGGCGACCCGTCATCCTCGCCTGCCCCTGAGTCTGAAGGCACATATCCTATCTCGACGCCGCCTCCGCCGGCAGGAAAGAAGTTTCAGGCAAACAATATACAAGACCTTGCCAGAAAGATGGGAGTGCCTGTTGACACATTCAAGGCAACCGTAGACAGATACAATGAACTGTGCGCCCTGGGCAAGGATCTTGATTTCGGGAAAAGGGCAGACCGGATGAAGCCTGTCAACAAGCCTCCTTACTATGCCGGAGACGGGGTAATTGCCTTCCTGGTTGTGTTAGGGGGTCTTTATGTTAATCCAAGACTCCAGTTACTGGATCAGGACAGGAAGCCTATAGAAGGCATCTATCTGGCAGGAAATACCGTGGGCAACCGTTTTGCCAATGACTATAGCACCATGACTTCCGGAGCAACCCATGGTTTTGCCTGGACCACCGGATATCTGGCGGCCAAGAGCGCCCTAGGGGTCAAGGATCCGGCATGGGAGCCGGCAAAGGCATAATAGTTAAGCATTCAGCGATCAGCGGTCAACCAACTGATTTATTAATAGGGTTTTGGCTGAAAGCTGAATGCTGATAGCTGATCGCTAGTTTAAAAAGATTTATTTCAAGGAGAATGATTATGAGCATTAAAGTAAAACATTTAACAACCCTGATAGCCGCATGCCTTGTCGTTGTCCTGACGGCCGCCGCAAGCTTCGGTTACGGCGCATTAACGGATACAAGACCGAGGATCTCGGAGGGCGAGTATGCAATGGCCTGGGTTTCAGTGCAGAACGTTATGAGCAAACACAATTATTATAATGCTGTGGGAAATCACATTGAGGAGCTTTCAAATATCTGGGTCAAGGAAGACGGAGAGTATTCCAAAACAGCCACATTTACAACTTACGATGGCGTGTGGGAGGGGATGGATCTTATAAAGGTATATTACGGAAATCCCAAAACAAAAGATGCAAAGCAGAGCTTAAAAGATATGAGCAAAAATGAGCCGTGGGAGCCGGCAAAGGGTCAGTTGGGCATAAATATGAACACCACACCTATCATAGAGGTAGCCGGTGATGGCAAGACAGCAAGGGGCGTATGGTTCTCTCAAGCTATAGTGATGAATTACACAGGAAAAAAAGACAAAGATGGTAATGAGTTTGCTCAGGGGACCTATTACTTCGAGAAGTATGGAGCGGATTTTGTGAGAGAGGACGGAGAATGGAAGATCTGGCACATTCAGATGTATCGTGATTTCACGCCATCCGTGGGTTCGGAATCAAAGTGGACAACCCCCGGGACGATACAACAGTCTACGACGGCACAACAGTTCACAGACAAGAAGGATCAAAAGGCACAATCTTCCGGAGATACGGGCCTGTCCAAGGCAAGCAGGGAAAATCCCGACCCCTACGAGCAATGGAGCCCAACAAGGGAGAATAAGTTAAGACCGGAGATACCGGAGCCCTATTACACATTCGATGAGACATCTAATTTTTAAAAATCAAGCTGTTAGCTATCAGCGATTAGCTGTCAGTCAGTTAATTGTTTCAAGGATTTTGCTGAAAGCTTGCATGAAAGTTCTTCTGAATGTTTCATAAGATTTCCTCCCCTTAGGATAAGGGGAGGCTGGAGGGGTTACGTTAAGGTGTTTTCTTCATTTAATATAACTCCCCCGACCCCTCTTACCTTAGGAGGGGGGATTTTTCGAATAAGCCGGCATTAAGCCTTTTTCGAATTTCATGTTCGATTTATCCGGATGAGACAGCGTCAAGCGGCTTAGCTGAACGCTGACGGTCGACAGTATGAAGCTAAAATTGCAAATTTCGATTGAACACTTTCTAAAAGGAGATTCATATGAGTGACGAAAAAAACCAGGCTATCACCAGGAGGTCATTTCTTAAAAACACAGCTGCAGGTGCAGGGGCCATTGCCATGACAGGCGGTGTGTTGTCGGCGGCAGAAAAGGCTGCTGCACAGACTGCATCCTCGATCCAGGGCTCAAAATACCCGTGGGAAACGCCCCCAGCGGCCATCCCGGACACCAAGATAAAGGAAAGGGTAACGACTGAGATAGTAATAATAGGCTGCGGTGTCTCAGGCGCCACCGCCTCCGCCTCTGCCGCCGAGGCGGGCGCAAGGGTCATTGTGATCGAGAAGCACTCCACCTATAATTCCAGGGGCAGCGACAATGCGGCGATAGACAGCAAAGTTCAGAAAAAGCTGGGCGTGAGGGTCGACAAGGATGAAGTTGTCCTTGCCCTCCAGAAATACTCCGGCAACAGGTCGGATCAGCGCCTTTTGAGGCTGTGGGCGGATAATTCCGGGAAGATAATAGACTGGATATCCGATATGCAGGAGGCCGCGGGATATGCGACCGTGCTGAGATACTGGCCTGAACCTGACGGTTTTGATACCAGGAAGGAATATTATCAGCAGTATCCGGTCGTCCACAATTTCTCCGGCGGCCAGGCAGGGCTGGTGGAGGTGCTCATGGCCAATGCAAAGAAGAAGGGGGCGGAGTTCCGCTTCAACACACGGGCGGTTCAGCTGATCAGGAAGGATAAAGGCAGGGTAACAGGGGTGATAGCGCAGGATCAGGATGGGAACTATATTCAGTTCAATGCCACCAAGGCAGTGATTCTCTGCACCGGGGAGTACGGGCACGATTACGAGATGATGGCGGCATACTGCCCGAACATGCTTCCCTTTGCAGAGGGAAGCCCGTACAACCCGGCCGTAAACACGGGCGACGGACATAAGATGGCCATGTGGATCGGAGGTCTGATGCAGCCCGGGCCTCATCCCCCGATCGACCACACATCAGGCGGAACCCTCGGCAACAGTGCCTTTCTTCATGTGAATAACCTCGGGGAACGCTATGAAAACGAAGACACGGATTCCGGGGCTAACTCTCAGTCCATGCAGCGTCAGCCGGGATACTGTTACTGGCAGATCTATGACGCCAAATATCCGGATGAGGTGGGCAGGATGGGCTTTGGCTTTCTGAAGGGGGCTGAATCAAATGCACAGGGCGGCGGTGAAGGCGGCGGCCGTGGCGGAGCGCCAGGTGGTGCTCCAGGAAGCGCCCCGGCAGGCGCAGCAGGGGCCGGTGCAGTTCCTTTTGGTGCCGGCGCCCCAGGAGGTGCAGGCGGAGTTCCGGGTGGGGGTCCCGGTGAAGCCGGTGGTGCAGGAGCGCCACCTTCCGGAGAGAAGGTCCAGGCAAACAACATAACCGACCTTGCGCGAAAGATGAAGGTGCCTGCTGAGACATTGAAGGCGACCATAGCCAGATACAACGAGCTGTGCAGGCTTGGAAAGGACCTCGATTTTGGAAAGAGGGCTGAAAGGATGACCACCATTGAAAAGCCGCCGTTTTATGCCTCGCAGGCATTGATAGGTTTTCTTGTGGTCCTGGGAGGCTTCTATGTCAATACGAGGCTGCAGCTGCTGGATCAGGACAGGAAGCCTATAGAGGGCATCTATCTGGCAGGGAATACCGTGGGCAACCGTTTCGGCGCTGACTATCCGCTTATAGCCCCCGGGCTCAGCCATGCATTTGCATGGACAACCGGATATATGGCTGCGAAAAACGCCGCTGCTGAAAAGGCATAGATAAGACAGCTGGTATAGGTATAACCAAGAAACCCTCGTCCACAAGACGAGGGTTTCTTAAATTGTTTGATCCTGCGAAAAGGGTGAAGTGTTGACGAATATAACCTCCCCTTCAGAGGGGGACGATGAGTCATGAGGGATCAAGGAAACAAAAACGTAACCACACCTCCCCTTACCCTAAGGGGAAGAAAGAAAAATAAAATTATTCGGAACAAAAAAGTGTAAACAATGTTCCCGATCTATAATGCAAACGATGTTTTTGTTTCAAACTTGTCCCCCTTTGAAGGGGGCGCAGGAGGAGGTCTGGAAAGAGGTACGCAATGACATTTAACAAAAGGTATTTAATAATACTTTCTGCATGCCTTTTGATAGGTGTAACCATCTCAGGGTGCTGCACCTGTAAG
>JBFYXR010000065.1:0-2641 GCA_041310455.1 Desulfobacteraceae bacterium
CCATAGCCAAGTCCGCCTGTTGTGGGATCAATCACAATCCTGTTTGACTTCACGCCAAGATTGCCCAGCAGTATATTAAGCTGTTTGGCAAGGTTTACATCTATAGGCGATGATGAGACGATCGTATGGCCGTAACCCATCGCGCTGGCGCCGACACCCTTGTGGTTTCCCTCCTCAACAGGCGCGAGGCACAGATTCTTTCCCTGGCATAATTCGGCGATCTTTTTAAGGACCTCTTCATCCTTCTGGTTATTGGCTGTACCCCAGCACACAAGGGGAACAGACACTGAATCCGACATCTTTTTGACCATCCGGGCCGCCTCTTCAGCGCCCCTGTCCAGGCCGTTCGGATCTGTGCTCTTAAGCTGAAGCACGATGACATCCGCGCCGTACTCCTCCACGCATTTCTTTGCCCATGCCTCCGGGGATGACATCACATCCTTAAAGGCCGCCGTAGCGGCAGCGGGCCATTCTTTTGAAGGGTCATAATCCCATACCTCCATAGCTATCTTAGGGGGATTGGGCATCTTTCCCTCGAAAAGGTGGAAGGGGTAGGAATCCTCGCCACCCAGCTTTACGGCATTGCTGCCTTCACCTATTATTGTCTCCCCTATCTTTCCGGAATAGGGCTGTTTGGGAATTTCAAAGGCCAATTTCATACCTCCTTTTTGTCTAGCAGCAGCATATCAGGATATCCATGCTGATGAAGTTATCGTTTGTTATCTATATGGTAAAACATTGTCCATACGGGATACTGCCCAGGACAATAACCTGATTTTCATATTATCAAAGCACTCCCTTTTATTGAAAGTGAAAAAGACGGTCTGTAGAGATCCACGGTCTGGCCCTGTGGCAGCGGAAAGAGGGGATCTCAGTCTTAAACAGGGCTTGAGATTCCGGATGATTGGTCGCTGCATTCCTCGCCGGCTTTAAAGCAATGAATGCTGAATTCCCGCATAAACACCATTGAACCTTTTGAAAATGGGATTCCTTTTATGTTGATAACACACGGATTCTATTATTTAAAAAAATAAACCCTTTATTATAAGGGTCAGATGATTTTCAATTCAAAACGCCTTTTCGACTAAATCTGTCATGCATCAGAATTAAATGTGCATCGTTTCCATTTTTACCCTGCCTGCGTTGAAAACCCTGTTGTTATTAACTCTCCAATTAGACACGGTGTCTAATATTAACTTTCAACGCCCGTGTTGTCAAGAAATTTTCCCTAATAAATTAAATCTGTTACCTTCTTTAACGTAATATATTGAAGGGAATAAATAATAAATAGATATTAATTAAACTCAGATTACTATATTTATTTTATTTATCTTTAAAAAGATCATCAAATATCCTGTAGGCGGCTATAACGGACCGGCTATCCCTGTCAAGCCCAATTGTAGGCCTGCCGTTAAGGTCAAAATCCCTTATCCTGCTGTCCTCAGGTATAATGCCGACAAGGTTCAATTTATGTTCTGCAGCCGCCTTTTCGAGGGTCTCATTCTCTCCATCCTTTGCCTGATTGATGATAAAGCATTTTTTCCCTATCCTCAGACCGAGTTCATCCGTCAGCTGAGCAATCCTGGCCGCGGACAGGATGCCCCTCCTTGAGGAATCCGAGACTATAAGAAGGATGTCCACATCCTTTGTTGTGAGGCGGCTTATATGCTCCATGCCTGCCTCGTTGTCTATGACCACAAAGGGATAATTTCCTATAAGCCTTTGAAGATACTGGGTAAGCAGGGTATTTGCGGCACAGTAACATCCTGCCCCCTCAGGTCTTCCCATGACGATAAGGTCAAAGCCCTTTGCCTCAACTACAGAATGCTCCAGTTTCATCTCCATGAAGACATCCTTGGTCATCCCGGTCGCCACACCCTTCTTCATCTCCTCCCTTGCAGAGCCGAGGGTATCGTTCACCTCAAGGCCAAGGACCTCGTTGAGGTTGGCGTTCGCGTCCGCGTCAACCGCAAGCACGGGCGTCTTCCCCTTTTCAACCAGATATTTGATCAACAGGCCCGCGATGGTCGTCTTACCTGTCCCTCCCTTTCCGGCTAGGCCAATGGTAAAAGGCATAAATGTCTCCTGAATTCAGAAATTGTTATTTTTAGAGTTCATATCATAATATAGGCATATGGCACAGGGCACAAGGGAAAAAATATTATATGGTTTTTACCCTGTGCCTTGTGCCTTACGCCTTTAGATTAATATTTCCTGTCCCTGAATATGGCTCATTGTCCCAGGTTTCCCTGCATCACTTATTTACTTCATATACAGGCTTTAATTTCCGGTGTCCATAAAAAATCAGACAATGCCGGCCGTGTGCTCTTCCCTGCCGGCAATTGGTCTGCCGGGCTGTTAAGTACATATGTAAAAAGGCCTTTCCTGGATCGCACCGTCCTGGTTAACTGTCTTGAATATACACTGAGTTTAAACAGTTCCATTAATATAAAAGGGATAGTGCTGGGCAGCAGCATTCGGACCGATGAAGAAAAGAGCAACGGATCCGGCATATGGGACAATATTTCCTATGCAACCGCCGACAACCGGTGGTCTTACAATATGACCCTGATACATTTTGATGACAGGGTGGATATTAACGACATGGGCTATATGCAGCGGAATGATTTTGAGATGATGA
>JBFYXR010000066.1:0-13253 GCA_041310455.1 Desulfobacteraceae bacterium
GCTGTTCTGATTTCTGATGGAAAAGTAGTTTATAGGGACGCTACAGGCGGCGAGAAATCCGTAGCTTCCGACAGTGTGGTGATTTACGCCGGTTTTAAACCAATGATGGATGAGGCAATGAAATTCTCAAAATCGGCGGATCAGGTCCTTTTTCTGGGTGATTGCACGGGCCGGGCCGGCACCCTTCAAAAAACCATACGCAGCGCATTCTTCGTAGCGTCGCAGGTTTAAATACTTCGGAAACCCGATTTCACATCAACCTGAAAGGCGGAATCGTCATGAGGGAAATGAACTGAAGATAAATAAGGACAAGTGCATCCGCTGCGGGCGCTGTGTCAAGGGTTGCCCTTGTTATAATATTGTAGTTGTAAGTTGCGTATGGCGTGAACAGAGTGAAAGGGTCAGTCTGCTCTTGGGCTTAAATTTATATTCTGATTACTTAATAATCATTTTACAGGAGGTAAGTTCATGAAAACAAAAATCAGTTATTTAACAATCCTTTTTATATGTCTTTTAACATCTTTTGTAACTTCATGTGGGGTTGGCACTGGGACTAAAGAGAGGCCGACCATCTCGGATGCCGAGCGAGCCTTGGCGATGCTGCAGGTTCAGAACTCGTTCAGCAAGCACGCATTTTATCACATTAACGGCAACCACTGTGAAGAGATGGATGATGTCTGGGTTAAGGAAGGCGGCGCTTATGATAAAACCGCCCATTGGGGTCAACAGGAAGGGATTGCCGTTATTAAAAAAGCATACTGTATTGATAATCTTGAAAATAAGAAGAAAGACCTCACTGCCATAAGCAAGGTCTCGGATATCAAGGATGTGCCTGAAAATCTGGGCGCTGGTCATGAATTTTCTCTCCATATGCAAACAACACCAGTTATCGAGATAGCAGGCGACGGAAAGACTGCAAAGGGCATATGGTATACCCCGGGTTTTATAAAAAGAGTAGTTATTGAGAACGGCAAGGTATCTGAGAGCGGAATGTGGATGTTTGAAAGGTACGCTGTAGACTTTGCGAAAGAGGACGGGAAATGGAAGATCTGGCATTTTCAGAATTTGGGTGATACCAGCCCGCCATGGGGAGCAAACAATCAAACAGGCCAACCAAGCCAAACAGAACAAACACTATTTGGGGATGCAGCTAATCTGGCTGAGAAAGAAGCTGATGCAGGCACACCTAAGGTTTGGAGTCCGACAACTGTTCCCGAAATGTATCCCAAGTTCCCTGAACCGTATTACACATTCAGCGAGACATTCAGCTATTAACAAACCAATACAGAATCCCTCGGATCAGGGGGATTCTGTATAAAGGAGACAGATGCCATGGGACGCAATAAGGATAAAGGGAAAGGAATTTCAAGGAGAGATTTTATCAAAACCGCTTCTATAGGAGCCGGCGCCGGCGTCCTGGCAGGATATGAGGCTAAAGATGCCGGGGCAGGGAATGCCTCTCCAGTCGACCATTGGGACAGGGAAACGGATGTTGTAGTAGTAGGATTCGGCGGTGCCGGCGCTGTCGCGGCCGTCACTGCCTATGATGCAGGAGCCAAGGTGCTCATATTGGAAAAGGCGCCTGCAGAGGGAGGCGGTCTGACAAGGTTAGCCGGCGGCCAGACCGCATACACGGAATTAAAAGATGCGGCAGGCGCGGCCGAGTATCTTTATGCGGGGTCCTTCGGCACAACACCGATGGATGTCTGCAAGGCATGGGCCGAAGAGACGGCGAATAACGGCGACTGGCTTTCAAAAATGGGCATTAAATGGAATGATATGGGGGCTCAACAGGGTTCAAAAAGCAGGGCGGATTTTCAAAACTTTCCGGGCGCCTACGCCATAAAGCTTCTGGGAGTATCCGGGGGCGGAACGACGTTTTTTAAAACCATGAACCAACATATACAAAAGAGGGGCATTGAGATACTGTTTGATACTCCCGGGACGGACCTTATCCGGAATCACGCAACAAAAGAGATCATCGGCGTAAAGGCAAAGAGCAAGGAGAAGGAAATAAATATTAAGGCCGGAAAGGCCGTGGTTCTCTGCACCGGAGGTTTTGAAGGTGATGAAGAGATGCAGAAAAACTACCTGAGGCCCTACCCTTTAAAACCCGCGGGCTGGAGATACAATACCGGCGACGGCGTCAAGATGGCCCAATCGGTAGGTGCAGACCTTTGGCATATGAACGTGGCAGCTTCATCCGGCCAGCAGATTTGCCCGCAGGGGTCCGAGGAGTTATGGGGGTGTGGGAGATCGAATGGAGACAATTATATATGGGTCAACAGATACGGCAAGAGGTTTACCTGCGAAAGTCCCGCATGGTTTGACCACAGGTCATACATGGGGTTTGGTATTTGGGACTGGAGCGACAAACAAAATTTTGCAGGCTATCCCTGCATCCCCTTTTACTATATCTTTGACGAAAAGAAGAGGCTGGCCGGTCCCCTCGCCTTCGGGCTCCCATTCTTCCAGTCAGGGAAGGGCGTGACTGCCGGGAGATGGAGTCAGGACAATAGTAAGGAGATCGAGTTGGGGTGGGTAAAAAAAGGGAACACCTTGAGAGAGTTGGCAGCGGCAATTGGATCGGACATGGACCCTGAGCTGCTGGAGGAATCAGTGGCCAGATGGAACAGCTTTTGCTCAACCGCCAAAGACACGGACTTCGGCAGATGTGAAAAACTGGGACCGATAGAGACGCCTCCATATTATGGTTTTGAGGCATATCCGGGTATCTTCAACACATGCGGTGGCCCCAGGAAAAACGGGAAGGCCCAGGTGTTGGACACCGGGAAAAACCCAATTCCCCGGCTGTATGCCGCAGGCGTGCTCGGCAGCAGCATGGGAAATATTTATTGCATGTCCGGACACAACTGGTCCGAATTCATGGCCTTTGGACGCATCGCCGGGAGAAATGCGGCAGCTGAAAAATCACAGCCTTAGAAGGTGTTTTTTGTAGGAAAAAAGAACGGTTGATGCTGTTAAAACACCAAACAAGGCGGGAACCTTATATGGCGGGTTAGGGTAACAAAATAGAAGGAGAAAATAATGAGTCTGATTAAAACACTAATGGGCAGAAGACAATTTATGATTGCAGTGGGTTTGGCATCCACCTGTGCGCTGACTTGTAAAAAGCTCGCGGGTTTTAAAACGCGTGCTGCGATGGCGGCGGATACGGCTGCCGCCGCCAGTATAAAGACGGCAGGCAACAGATGCCCTCATCTTTTATCACCCATCAAGATCAGAAACTTTGTGTTGAAGAACAGAATAATGCATACCGTATCGACCCCTACCCTTATCCAGGGGCCGGAAAATTTTCCCGCGGATGCCTATAGAAACCATTATTCAAATATGGCAAAAAATGCCGCCATTGTAACGATCAACACACAGTTCGGGGCATACCCAAAGATATACACCACGAACCAGCATGGGCCGAGCGCAAACTTTTCAGATGATATTTGGCAGGATATCCCTCCGGTTCAAAACTACGTAGAGCGCCTGATGGATGATATCCATTGCGAGGGCGCCCTGATATGTTTCGCCGGCGCAATGGGGACCATGGCCGGTCTCATACCGCCGGGAGGCGGGAACGGCGCGCCTGGACAGGGAGGGATTCCCGGCGGCTCAGGGACCTCGGCACAGCCAGGCAAAGGCGTTGAAGAAATAGTAAAGGAGGCAAAGGAGATCGAAAACAAGGGTTTCGACGTTTATAGACTCGAAACAGACAACCTTGACGCTATCAAGGCGGTCCGGAACGCAACCAATCTCATCATAATGGCATCTTTTAGAGGTCATGGCGACATGAGCATGGGCCAGACAGGAGGTGCGAAGAACAGCGCCGGGGTGAGCAACGTGAATCAGCCGGGCGCCGATGAACTGGAACTGGCCGTTGAAGAGGCAAAAAGGCTAGAGGGCCTGGCTGACTTTATGTGGATCAGGGCCGGCAGTGAGCATCCCAACAGCTTTTGCCAGGACAAAGACAGACCATATAACCTTGCCTATGCTGAGGCCATCAAGAAGGCTGGTGTAAAAATCTTTACATGCCCCAGCGCCGGGTTCCACGACCCGATACAGAATGACGAGTTTATTGCAAGCGGCAAAACGGACATGGTCGGCATGACGACGCCCTTTTTCGCGGACCCTGAACTGGTCAGAAAGGTGGCGGCAGGCAGGGCAGATGATGTGGTCCCATGCTATCAGTGCCAGAATTGTCACGGGATCAGTATGACAAAGGGGCCATGGTATAACACATGTGACGTAAACCCGACGTGGGCAACGCCTGCATATAAGCTTGCTGGCATCCTGCCGCCATTGAAAATAAAGACGGTTGCCGTGATAGGGGGCGGGCCCGGAGGAATGAAGGCGGCCCTTGTCGCAGCAGAAAGGGGCCATAAGGTTACAATCTTTGAGAAGGATGCGGCGCTTGGCGGACTGCTCAGGTTCTCGGACCACAGCCAATGGGGATGGAACCAAAAAGTCTTCAAGGATTATCTTGCCTGTCAGGTTAAGAAGGCAGGGGTGGATGTTAAGCTGAACACGACTGCAACCCCGGAGATTATTAAGTCAGCGGGTTATGACACGGTCCTTGTTGCGACAGGAGCTGCGCCTGTTGTTTCCAGGATGCCTGGTGCGGATGCCCGCAATGTCTTCAATATCCTGACCTGCTACAGCGACAAGAATGCCTTGGGGAAAAATGTGGTGATGATCGGGGCGGGGAAGATCGGCATAGAGGCCGCGATAGGCATGGTCAAAGACGGCCATAATGTAGTAGTACTGACAAGCGGAAAAGAAATTGTGGAACCCGAAGCTGTCGGGCCTCACAATATGTATAACCAGGAAGCTATATATAAAAACCATCCTGACTTCAGTTATGTGCTGGAGGCCATGGTTAAAAGCATTACCGGAGGGAAGGTAACCTATAGGGATTCAAAGGGCGCGGAGAACTCCGTCCAGGCAGACAGCATTGTGATCTATGCAGGCCTCAAGCCGAGGACGGATGAGGCCGAGAAATTCATAGGCTCGGCAGACGAGGTCCTGCTTCTCGGTGACTGTACAGGCAGGAACGGCACCATTCAAAAGACCGTACGAAACGCGTTCTTCGTGGCGTCGCAGGTGTAATGCTATCACCTGGCTTGTATGAGTTTTTACCTGGATGTTAGGAGCAATTGATCAAGATGTTTATTTCAAATCTTTGTAACCCCTCCCAACCTCCCCTTATGATAAGGGGAGGGGAAATCTGTGTAAGGCAAGGAAGATATTAATGCTAACAAAAGTAATGGACTGTGATTTAGTAGTGCTGGGGGCCGGCGGGTCCGGCCTGGTTGCCGCCGTCAAGGCAGCGGACGTCAGCGGCAAGAGGGTGATCGTTCTTGAAAAGGCTAAAAAGCCCGGTGGGTCCTCCATTTTCGCCCACGGCATGGGAGAGGTTGGAGATATAAGAGATTCAAAGTTTCAAAAGGAAGCGGGAATTGCCGTTAATGATCCGCCTGATATCAAGGGCCAATTTTTTGACTGGCTCGTATCCAAGGGCGGCGCGGAAAAATATTTCAAGGTAGCCACCGAAGAGGGAGAGAGGAAGGCGGATGTCGGTGGCTTGGGCGCAATATACATGCCTGCGCGCCAGGAAAAATATAAGGGCCTTCCGGACCCTACAATAGGCCCAGGGTGGATGGGATCATATGTTGTCGACAAGATGATGGAATGCTGTGAGAAGCAAGGAATACAGGTCCTTAAAGAGACACAGGCAAGGAAGTTTATTACGGATGATAAGGGCAAGGTGACGGCTGTGCTTGCCGACACCGGCGAAGGGCAGCTGCTGATCAACTGCAGCGCCTGCGTGATAGCGGCCGGGGGCTTTGGCTCCAATTATGAGATGCTGAAAAAGCGCTGGCCGAGAGACTATAATAATGAAGAAATGCTTCACCTGTGTCCTCCCACTATCACCGGGGATTGTATTAATATGGCGGAGGAGATCGGGGCCGCCATTGACCAGACTAAATGGGCCATTACCTATGCGATCGGTTTCTTTTACCCGATGCCGACTCATCTTCCCTACTCGCCTACAATAGCAGAGCTGGCGCTTCGGCCCGAGCTGGTAAGCATCAACCTCAACGGCGAGCGCTGGTACAATGAAGGCGGGGGTGCAATGACTGTCTTGATGGAAACCATTACAGTCGCCTCACAGCCGAAATCCGTTGCATATTATATCGCCGATGAGAACATGATTGAGAAACTGGGTCCGAACATCGTTAAAGCCTCAATTGATAAGGCTGATTACGACATCTACAGTTATGAAAAGCTCAGAGAAGATCTAGCTTATGAAGCAGCTATTGATGACGAAGGGGCGAGCGGCAGCCATACAAAGAAAGCGGATACACTGGTAGAGCTGGCGCTGAAAATGAAAATTGATCCCGGAGCATTTGTTACCACGATAGAGAAATATAACAAGTTCTGCGATACCGGAAAGGATACGGATTTCGGTAAAGACTCAAAATATTTAATGCCTGTCCGCAGACCTCCCTATTACGCATTCTATGGACATCGCTTTACGCAATGCACAAAAGGTCAGAACGGGATAGCGGTAAACGGCAATTTTGAAGTACTTAATACCAAAGGCGAGGTCATACCAGGATTATATGCAGGAGGCGACGGGTGCACTATCTTTGGCGGCAAAACCATAATGAGAGGCAAGCCCGGCGCTGCTCCAGCTGCAATTACTGCCGGCGACAATATACTCTCGAGTGCGCCTTCTCCATGCAGCGGTCTTGGCGCGGCATTCATCTCCGGATATTATTGCGGTATTAATGCGGCGAATTACCTGAAAAACCTTTAATGCATTGGAGGCAAATATGTATAGGAAAGATAAGGAGTTTGTCGGACGTATAAATAGGCGCAATTTTCTTAAAGGCATTGCCGCAACAGGCGCAATGGGCGCCATTGCCACCGCGCATCCCGCGTCCGCCGTACAATCAACAAGCGAGAATAAGTCTGCAGAAAAATCGTGGAGGGACAAGCCTGATCACATCGATGAAACGCTCATCAGTGACAGCAGGACCTATGACGTTGTTGTTGCAGGCGGAGGCAACGCCGGGCTGCTCTGCGCCAGGGTCGCCGCCATGAAAGGGGCTTCCGTGGCTGTGATAGAAAACCAGGCAGAGAAGGGCTATGTCCCGGGCATTGGCGGCGGCCAGGTAGGGACAGTCAACTCTCAGTATGGGCTGGACCGTGGCGCACCCAGGATTGATGAGGGAGATTTCCTGAGGGAGTGGGCGCGCCGCAATGTAATCCGCCACAACCCTAAGCATGCAAGTTATTTTGTGAAAAACAGCGGCAAGGTCCTGGACTGGATTCTCAGCTATGCCGACAAGGAGACATTGGCCCAGAACACCCATATGATGAGCTGTCCCCCAAAGCCGACGGTTCTGTTAGAGGTGTCGGGATGGAAATTCTATTACGGGACCGCGATGCTGGGTAAGGATATATGGCAGACAGTCTTGAATACCCATCACCGGAAGGCCATGGCTGACGGCGCCAAATGGTTCTTTCATCACCATGCAGAGATATGCGATGTTGACGCCTCAGGCGCCGTAACGGGAGTTATAGCAAAAAGGGCCGACGGAAGATATGTCCGTTTCAAGGCGAGGAAAGGTGTCGCACTCTGTGCAGGGGATTTCTCCGGGAACCGTGAGATGGTAATCGATATCCTGGATGATCTTCGTCACCAAGCAGAAGCCAGGGGGGATCTCAACCTTGTAAAGGCGAGCCTAAGTATGGGCAGCGTCCGTGACGGCTCAGGAATCAAGATGGGTGTCTGGGCTGGAGGCCATGTTGAGATAGGCCCTCGTTCCACCATGGGCAACGGCGATCCCGGCTCAGGAGGATGGTATCTTCAGCTCGATCATAATGGCGAACGCTTTTGCGACGAGGCTGTCGGCACTACGCTTGCTCAACCGGTCGGCAGTGTTCGAGCCGTTTTATATGACGCGAATTGGCGGAAGGCCCTTGAGATGATGCCCCCGAATCACCTTGGTACGGACAGTGCCGATGTAAGGACCTGGACGGCGAGGCTTACGCACCTGGATAATATAAAACCCGGTCCCCCGTCAAAAGATCAAAAAAAAATAGACCTCGACATGGGTTTGCCTAATATCGCGGGCACAACCTGCTGCGGCAATACGATTGATGAACTTCTCGATTACATGGATTGCTATAAGGGCGAGACCAGAAAGAAGGCCCTGGCAGAAATCACACGATATAATGAGTTGTGCGAAAAAGGCGTGGATGAAGACTTTGGCAAGGACCCGCACATTATGAAAGTGACCAGCCTTAAAAAACCGCCGTTCTACTGCACCATGAGCAATTACAACGGCGAGGGTCTGTTTGGAGGAATAAACCCCGGTATACTTGCAACCACCGGCCTTGATACGGATGGAGAGGGACGAGTGCTCAACTCAGAATTCAAGCCCATCAAGGGCCTTTATGCAGCAGGAAACAATGCCGGGGGCCGTTTCATCATAACGTATCAAAGCCCCTTCGCCGGCATAAGCATCGGCATGGCCATAACCGACGGCTATCTATTGGGAGAGAGGCTGGCGGCGCTATAATTCTACGGCACCGGATTTTTATTTAACTAAATTTATCGATATTCATTATATGCAGCTCCTTAATAGGGCAGCTTATTGCTTTTATAAATTACATTTAGAAGGAGAGTTATGGCTGAAAAAACTTCAAGTATATCCAGAAGAAAATTTATTATTGTGAGTTCCGAGGCAATAGCATTGCCTTTGTTTTTGGACCTTACTGGGACGCTCCCCGAGGCCAGGGGCAACCTGTCAGGCAAAATTTATTTTATTACTAGCGAATGCGTCGGTTGTCAGACATGCCGGTTGTTCTGTCCTGAAAGCGCCATCCGATTCGCTGATTGCCGTAATGAGGTAATGCAGGACAAATGTATGCATTGCGGCACATGTTACAGGGAATGTCCTGTCGGCGCGATTTCTGAGACGATAGTTTAATAAAGGAGAATTGAATGACAACAAAAGTTATTGACTGCGATCTGGTGGTGCTTGGCGCGGGTGGAGCAGGCCTGGTGGCCGCTGTAAAGACGGCGGATGTAAGCCGCAAAAAGGTGATTGTTCTTGAAAAGGCTAAAAAGCCCGGCGGGGCAACCCTTTTTGCCGCCGGTCTTAGAATAAAGGATTCAACATGGCAGAAAGAAGCCGGTGAGAAGGTCAATGATCCGCCGGATATTTCCGGCCAGTTTTTCGACTGGCTGGTATCCAAGGGCGGAGCGGAAAAGTATTTTTATGTAACAAAGCCCGATGACCCGAAAAGCGCCTGGTCATCAATACATGTTCATGACATCATGGACAAATACAAAGGTCATCCGCAGCCCGGCCATTCACCAGGCTGGATGGGAACCTATGTTATCGATAAGATGCTTGAATGCTGTGGCAAAGCGGGGATACCAATTCTTACGGAGACCCGTGCAAGAAAATTTGTAATAGATTCCAACAGCAAAGTAACCGGCGTTCTTGCCGACACAAAGGATGGACAATTGCTGGTAAACTGCAAGGCCTGCTTTATCGGCGCCGGCGGCTTCGGCGCTGATTATGAGAAATGCAGAAAGATCTGGCCTACCGAGTTTAACTATAAACCGATGTTGTGCGTTGTCCCCCGTTCCATTACGGGTGATTGCATTGACATGGCTGAAGAGATCGGGGCTGCTATTGATCTGAGCAACGCCTGGTTTACAGGCGGAGCCAGTCCATGCCATTTCCCCTATTCACACTCGGTTCAGAATATATCGAGTGAGCCGGATATGCTGATTGTAAATCTGAACGGCAAACGCTGGATGCTGACCGATGATGTGATTAAGGATATTAGAAACGGGAGCGGTGTTAATCTGCATTCAGATTCCTTGGCCAATCAGCCGCAGGCAGCGGTTTATAATATCGCCGACAGTGACACGGTTCAGAAGGTTGCAGAGAGGTGCATTGCAAACGAATCAACGCCCTCAAAGCTTTCTTGCCTTAAAAAATGGAGGGAAGAAATCGCCAATGAGGTGGAAATGGATGAAACAGGCGCCAAGGGAAATCATACCAAGAAGGCAGACACACTTGTGGAGCTGGCCTTAAAAATGGACATAGATCCCAAGGTGTTTATTGAAACGGTCGAGAGATATAACAAGATCTGTGAAAACGGGAGGGACCCGGATTTCGGGAAAGATCCGAAATTCCTTGTTCCTGTCCTCAAGCCCCCCTTCTATGCATTTTTCGGACATCGCTTTACGCAATGCACAAAAGGCGGAATAGTTGTTGATTATGATACCACGGAGGTGTTTGATAAAAACGGCAAGACAATTCCCGGACTGTTTGCAGGAGGCGACGGTATAACGTTCAGAGACGTCAAGAGAACAAAAAGCCTAGAAGGGCTGACAAACTGCGTTACCACTGGGTACAAGGGCGGGATTGCTTCAGCCAAGTACTTGAAGTCCGTTTCGTAAAAATCTCAAAAAGGAGACATATGGTGATTCTGGTTTGGGACAGCTATTTTCCGCAATATGGGTATTGGCCCGGGCATGTTCGGGGGTATAAGCCCGGGCATGTGTGCTACCACCGGCCTTGATACCGATGCAGACGGCCGCGTGCTTGATTCGAACTTCAGGCCAATCAAGGGTTTGTATGCTGCAGGAAACAATGCCGGCGGACGCTTCATCACAGTTTATCAGAGCCCAATCGCCGGTATAAGCATCGGCATGGCCATGACAGAAGGCTATATGCTGGGAGAGAGGCTGGCGGAGATTTAATAACTGAGGCGCAAGGCTCAGGGCGCAAGGCACAAGGAAAAAACAAACATCAATTTAAGGGAGGCAAAAATGATCATTAAAAATAGAGTTATTAGGATTCTGGTGTCAATGGGCGTTGCAGCAATGCTTATGCTTCACTTTGCTGCAATCGATAATCCAGCGCTTGCCCTGTCTGCTGCAAGCAAGACAGTGAGTGCAGGCTCAAGCTGGGTCGTCGATAAGACTACTAACCTGTCCAGCCTCACCATTGCCGATGGCGCTATAGTCAAGGCCCCTGACGGCAAGAGCCTTACCATGACGGTTGACGGCATAGGAAAGGCGATAAAACCTGGAGTCTTTAAAGGTGATATTTTCATCACCGTCACTGAGAAATTCTATGGTCCCTCTTCCAGCATGTCGCAGAGCAAGGAACCGCAGGAGTTCAGGGCGGCGATCCTGATCGAGGACGGCAGATATATTGCTGAAAAGTCCGTTCCGGCGATAGTTAAAGGCGGAAAGGTGACCGACAGGACAACGAACGGCGTTACCCTTATGGGAACCGAGGACAACTTCAACGGCATCGTGGTTATGGGCAACAGCGAATACACCATTGAAGGAGTCAAGATTGATTTTGAAGGCAATGGAGGCAATGACTTCATAGGCTACGGCGCCGGTATAACCTCTCTGGGCAAATCAAAGGTCACCATCAACAACTCAGAGATTAAACTCAAGGGTGTAACAAGATGCACCTTGCACGCCGGTGGAGACAGCATAACCACCCTCAACAATTGCCGCCTGATCAACGAAAGCCCCGACAGGGAAGGGTTTGTACCGATGTGGGCATTGGGTCTTAGCGGAACCAACCGCGTCACCCAGCTTTGCGACAACGCTACCGTCTATTACAACAACTGTCACATACAGGGCAACGGATGGGGCGCCCTCTCCATCGACGGAGGGAAACGCGTCCGTATGTATCTAAAGGACAGCACGATCGAGCTTACCGGCCCGAGGGCGCGCGGCTATGGGGCCTTTTCCATCGGCGATGCCCTCATCTCCTACGACAACTGTAACATAAACGTGCAGGGCTACCCCCTACTTTTAGGCGGTCACACGGATAAAAGCGACGGCGAGATCACCAATGGCACTGTCATTAATTCCACAGTCTACGGTGTCATGATGTTCAGACTGAAAGGCGGTGAGCTCAAGGTCAACAAAGGCTCCACCTTAAATACGGCTTCATCCGTATTTGTGGTAAAGGGCTGCAATCCCTATCTCAATATCGACAATGCCGTACTGAATCCCGGCAATGGCGTCATTCTGCAGCTCATGGACAATGACGATCCTGGCATGGGGCCTTCCCGATTCATAGTGCCCATTGGTGCTGATGCAGCGATACCGGGGCGCGATCTGACGGTGGCTGACCCGAATAAAGATGTCTTCATGACCGTCTCCAACATGGAGGTAAAGGGAAACTTTTACAATTCCACTACAAACCTCAGGGCTAACTCTATAGAGGCGGTTTCGATTCCAAGTATGTCCGGTATGAGTGCAGGGGGCCTTTCCGAGGGCGGTAGTGCTACAGAAGACCAGCAGGGAGTGAAGAACCTCGACCTCAAGTTTGCCAACGCCAGGGTGAACGGCATAATCAGCGCTGCCACGGCTGCCTATAGGGAGGGCGTGGCGGTTATCGATGTCAGCAACTGCGAGGAGCTCAGTGCTGTCACGCAGACTGCCCACGAGCCGGTGAACAACGGCGTGATCGTATCCTTCGACAAGAATAGTGTCTGGACGGTGGCCGGGACTTCATATCTGACCTCGCTTACCGTTGCCAAGGCCGCAGTTATTAAGGCGCCGGAGGGGAAGACCCTGACCATGACGGTTGATGGAGTCAATAAACCGATCGGGGTCGGCACATACAAAGGCAAAATAGTACTCACTGTCACCAATTGAAAGGAGAAGATATGTCTAAGAATGAAAAGACTTCCAACTCACAAATTAATCGACGCGGCTTTCTTAAAGGAATTGCTGCGACCGGCGCTATGGCCACCATCACAGCCGCGCATCCCGCAACTGCCGCGCAATCCGCCGGCAATGAGAAAACCGGCATGAAATCGTGGCGGGACAAACCGGACCCTATCAACGAGAGTCTTATTTCAGAGGTTGGGACCTATGACGTTGTAGTCATAGGCGGCGGCAACTCCGGTATGTATTGTGCGAGCGCGGCTGCCAACAAGGGGGCTTCCGTGGCTGTAATAGAGGCTCAGGCCGAGAAGGGCTACGTCGCCGGCGCAGGCAAAGAGGTTGCGACCGTCAATTCACAGTATGCGCTGGACCATGGCGCGCCAAGGATCGAAGTGGATGATTTTCTCAGGGAGTGGGCCCGCCGCAATGCAATCTGTCATGATCCCAGGCGGGCAAGCTTTTATGTGAAGAACAGCGGCAGGATTTTTGACTGGGTTATTAGTTT
>JBFYXR010000008.1:0-3864 GCA_041310455.1 Desulfobacteraceae bacterium
ATATTACCCTGAAACACTTTGTTGAGGCAAAACTGAGGGAACTGGTTTCTCCCGACCTGGTCATCGAGGAGGTCGAGCAATGAAGACCTTATATCTCGACAACAACGCCACAACACAGGTCGCTCCCGAGGTCCTGGATGCAATGCTCCCCTATTTTCGCGATCTTTACGGCAATCCCTCCAGCATGCACTCCTTCGGAGGCCAGGTGGCCAAAAAGATCAGCAATGCAAGGGAACAGGCAGCCGCCCTGATCGGAGCGTTACCGGATGAGATTATCTTTACGAGCTGCGGCACCGAGAGCGACAACGCCGCTATCCGCTCTGCGCTTGCAACTAACCCTGAGAAACGTCATATCGTAACAAGCCGGGTAGAGCATCCGGCCGTTAAGGCCCTCTGCGCATCCCTTTCCAGGCAGGGATACAAAATCACCGAAGTATCGGTGGATAAGAACGGCCTCCTGGACATGGAACAGTACGAAAACGGCCTTACCCCTGATACCGCGGTAGTCAGCCTAATGTGGGCTAACAATGAAACAGGCGTTATTTTTCCTGTGGAAAAGGCGGCTGAAATTGCTCATATGCACGGCATCCCTTTTCATACCGACGCGGTGCAGAGCGCAGGAAAAATCCCTATTAATATGAAAAGTAATGTTATAGATATGCTGTCCATATCCGGCCATAAATTACATGCACCCAAGGGCATCGGTGTCCTCTATGTCCGCAGGGGGACGAGATTTTCGCCATTTCTCATTGGAGGCCACCAGGAAAAAGGCCGCAGGGGAGGGACGGAGAACTCACCGGGTATCATAGGCCTGGGCAGTGCATGTGAGCTTGCTTCCGGCAATCTGGACATGGAAAACACAAGGGTTAAAGGTCTGCGGGACAAACTGGAAAATACCCTTATCAAAATCATCCCTCAAAGCAAAGTCAATGGAGACCGGACACATCGTCTGCCGAACACATCCAATATAAGCTTTGAATATATTGAAGGCGAAGCCATCCTTCTGCTCATGAATGAACATGGCATCTGCGCCTCTTCAGGGTCTGCATGCACGTCCGGCTCTCTGCAGCCCTCACATGTCCTGCATGCCATGGGGGTTCCATTTACCATGGCGCACGGGTCCATCAGGTTCAGCCTGAGTATTTATAATACCGAAGAGGAGATCGATTTAGTGATCAAGACACTGCCGCCGATCATAGAAAGGCTTCGCTCCATGTCCCCCTTCTGGTCAAATGCCGCACAATCCTGCAAAAGCGAATGAAGGAGAGAATATGTCCAAGAATAAAAATCTGCCGGAAACGCAATGCCAGACGGCTATCAATGAGGCACAGCATTACAGGGAAAGGATCCCGTCCATTGTCAATAAGCTAACAGCAACATGCAATAATAAAGGCTGCTTCGAACATATTGATGCGGAGCCTATCCCGTCCCGCCGTGCATCCATCGATATACTGCATCAATTAGGGCGTATCCTTTATCCGGGCTATTTTACCCATTCACGCCTGGACCGGATAAATCTTGAATATTATCTGGGACAGGAGGTTGTGGCCCTTTATGAAGACATCTCCGAACAGATAATGCGCGCCATACGGCATGATTGCAGGCGAAATGACAGGGCATGCACCGATTGCGCGGAGCGGGGAAACTCATTAGCTGTCGAATTTCTCAGCCATCTTCCCGCACTGCGGGAGACGCTTGCAAAAGACATACAGGCCGCCTATGACGGGGACCCTGCTGCCAAGGACTACGATGAGGTCATATTCAGTTATCCCGGCCTGATGGCTATAACAACCTACCGTATTGCGCATATCTTATACGGTCTGCAGGTCCCCTTCATCCCCAGGATCATGACGGAATATGCCCACAGCCGCACAGGCATTGATATACACCCTGGTGCAGTCATAGGAGAAAGGTTTTTTATCGATCACGGCACAGGGGTGGTCATAGGAGAGACAACTGTTATAGGCAACCGCGTGCGTCTCTACCAGGGTGTGACCCTGGGCGCTATTTCCTTGAGCCCTGAAGAATGCAACATCCTCAGGGACCGGAAACGCCATCCCACGATCGAGGATGACGTGATTATTTACGCCAACGCAACAGTGCTGGGGGGAGCAACAGTCATAGGCGCCGGATCAGTGATAGGCGGAAACGTATGGATAACCCATTCCGTTACGCCTGATACGCAGGTATTCCTGGAGAAACAGGACCTTATCTTCGGAGAAAACAAATACAAAGATCAGGCAATAAAAAAGCGCTTTGCTATAAAGGGACAGAGACAAAACAAGAAGAAATAATCCTGTGCGATCATTTCCCGATTTCCTTTTCCAGCCAGTCAAGATATTCCTTGCTTCCAGCGCTTATTGGAACAGCGACTATCTCGGGGACCTCGTAGGGATGGAAATTCCTTATTGCCTGTTCAAGTTTAGGATAGAGATCATTCCTTGTCTTCATCGCAAGGATCCATTCCTCGGTTTCCTCCAAATTATCCTTCCACCAGTAAATGCTTGTTACCGGCCCTGAGATCTGGACACATGCAGCAAGCCTGTTTTCGACAATCGCCTTGGAGATCCTCTCCGCGTCTTCTCTTTTGTCTGTAGCTGTAGTCACCTGTATGAGTTCCGTCATATAAATCCCTTTCGTGTTTTCAAGATTTCATGACTGCTTGATTAACAGCAGTGATTTTTATTCTTTATTCAAAAACTGTCATTATGACTTCAATGTTCCAATGACTATGCGTCAGAAGTCTTAAATGAATTGACCCGGTTAGTAATGGATTTAAATACAGAAGATTTATTAACCTGCTCCTGCCTGTTGATAAGGCCCAGGGCCATGCTAAGATCAGCGGCAAAATCACTGCAGCTCTGATATCTGGCTTTGGGGTCTTTTGAGAGTGCCCTGTTGACTATCTCTTCAAGGCTTCCCCTGCACGGCAGGTCATCTCTCAGGCCTTCTGTATTATTATTCAGTATCTTGTTTATTACGCCATACTGACTCTCCGCGTAAAAGGCCTTCTCACCTTTCAGCAGCTCATATAAAACACAGCCGATCGAAAAGATGTCACTCTGCTCACTCACGGCGGTGCCTTTCACCTGTTCTGGAGACAGATAATCAGGAGCCCCCCAGAACCCCATCTGACAGTTTTTGCCGGCAGCCTGAGCTATACCGAAGTCAGCTATCTTGGGCACGCCATTTTCACTCAGGATGATATTCGAAGGTTTTATATTACGGTGGATGAACCCCCTGCTGTGTCCATGGAAAAGCCCCTTTAAAACCTCTATGATAATTTCTATGGCCTTCTGCGGTCTAAGAAGCAGCTCTTTTTCACAAAATGTCCTGAGGTCCGGCCCCTTGACATACTCCATTGCGATATAAGACACATCAAGTATGGACTCCACCCTGTAGATAGTTACTATGTTTGGATGGACAAGGTTCCCTGCAAACCGGTCCTCGACGATGAAGCATCCTTTTCCTTTATGGGCGATCTTAATAGCGACATGCCTGTTTAACTCGCTGTCCCAGGCCTTGTATACACTCCCTGAGGCCCCCTTTCCAAGGGAGGATTCCAGACTGTAGCGATCTGTCCCGGCTATATTCATACAGATGCCACCTCTGCCCTCGGCTTTATCTTGAAGATCAGGGTTGCATTCTTCAGTTTCTGGAATGTCTGAGCCCTGGACTCGAGGCCTTTCAGATCCTTGATAATGCCCTTATAGTCCTGATATCTCTTTTCAGGGGTTTTTTCCATCATTCTTTCTATAACCCTTCCAAGGGCAGGAGATACCTTGGGGTTCTTTTTCTTTAGGGGTATCAGCTGCTGTTCCATATGTTTGGAAAGGACCTCCTCAGCATTATTTCCCTCAAAGG
>JBFYXR010000009.1:0-4146 GCA_041310455.1 Desulfobacteraceae bacterium
GTTTTTATCTTTCCTTGTATGCAGCCCTGCCTTTTCCGGAGAGTCAGAGAACTCGCCCGAAACAGCAGCTGCAGTTCATGGAGAGGCTACGGGAGGGGAAGAAGGCGCCCATGAAGGCGACAGGAGCGCGGATCTGCGGGACCTTCTATATCGTTTTATTACCTTCACGATCCTTGTTGTGATCCTTGTTATTGTTGCCAGGAAGGCCAGACTTATGGATTTTCTGGCGGTCAGAACCGACGATATCCGTAAAAAACTTGAGGACCTGAGAAGGGAAAAGGAAGAGGCGGAAAAGAAATGCAGAGACATGGAAGGCAGCCTCAGGGATTTCGAATCCAGGAAGACGGAACTGCTTGAAGAATACCGCAGGGAAGGCCTTGCCGAAAGAGACAGGATTGTCGAGGAGGCAAGGGCGAGGGTCCAACAGATTATCGCCCACTCTGAGGCGGCCCTGGAACAGGAGGTCAGATCCTTAAAAAACCGATTGAAGCGGGACATCGCGGAGACGGCTATAGGACAGGCTAAGGAGATTATCCTTAAAGAGATAAAAGAAAAGGATAATGACGATCTTATTAATGAATTCGTTGAAAGGGTGCGTAAAACAAATTGAGTAACGCCAGACTATCCAAAAGATACGCAAGGGCACTGTTCAGCCTTGGACAGCAGGATGGTTCATATGTGAAATACGGCAATGAGCTTGACGCATTCGTAAGGTTTTATAAACAGAGTGCGGATTTCAGGCATGCCGTATCGAGCCCGGTATTTGCCATGGACGCCAGGAAAAAGATCCTCGATTCGGTCTTGAATAAGGGCGGCTTTTCGCAGATGGCAAGGAATTTTTTCAACCTGCTCCTGGATAAAAACAGGATAGGATCGATAGAATCAATCAGCGAAGTTTATTCAAGGCTTGTCGATGAGGTCTCCAATATTTCCAACGCGGAGATTATTACCGCCATGCCCTTGAAGAAAGAGACATTGGACAGGGTGGTCAAGACGTTTGAAGGATTGATATCCAGGACGATCAGGGCTGAAGTTGTCGAAGATCCTGATATTATCGGCGGAATTATCGTCAAGATCGGCGATACCTTCTGGGACGGCAGCATAAGGGCTCAGATCGAAGGGCTTAGAGAATCTTTTAAAAGGGGTGAATAGGACTGATGGAGATAAGAGCAGAAGAGATAAGTCAGATCATAAGGGAACAGATTAAGGACTTTGAAAAAAAACTGGAGGTAAGCGAGACAGGAAGGGTCCTATCCATTGGAGACGGGGTTGCTCGCGTACATGGCGTGGAAAAGGCCATGGCAATGGAGATGCTGGAATTTCCCGGCGGAATCTTCGGACTGTGCCTTAACCTGGAAGAGGACAATGTCGGTGTCGCCATCATGGGTGATGACACAAAGATCAAGGAGGGCGATATTGTCAAAAGGACCGGAAGGATAGCGGAAATCCCTGTAGGGGAAGCGGTGCTCGGCAGGGTGATAGATGCAGTCGGCAATCCCCTTGACGGCAAGGGTCCGGTAAATGCCAGTGAGTTCCGGAGGATCGAGATGGTTGCCCCCGGTGTTATAGCGCGTCAGCCTGTCCGGGAATCCATGTATACAGGCATAAAGGCGATAGATGCCATGACCCCCATAGGCAGGGGACAGAGGGAGCTGATTATCGGCGACCGGCAGATCGGCAAGACAGCGATCGCTGTTGACGCCATCCTTAACCAGAAGGATACTGATATCTACTGCATTTACGTGGCCATCGGACAGAAGAAGTCCACAGTGGCCCAGGTGGTTGATATATTGCAGCGTGAAGGCGCAATGAAATACACAACAGTTGTAGCAGCATGCGCCAGTGATCCTGCCACCCAGCAGTTCATGGCGCCCTATGCCGGCTGCTCCATAGGAGAATATTACAGGGATAACGGGAAACATGCACTGATCATCTACGATGACCTGTCCAAACAGGCCACCGCATACAGGCAGGTATCGCTCCTCCTCAGAAGACCGCCCGGAAGGGAGGCCTACCCAGGCGACATCTTCTATAACCATTCCAGACTACTGGAGCGGGCGGCCAAGCTCAATAATGACCTGGGCGGCGGATCGCTTACCGCACTGCCGATCATTGAAACCCAGGCAGGCGACGTTTCCGCTTACATCCCCACCAATGTTATTTCCATTACAGACGGCCAGGTTTACCTGGAGCCGGGACTTTTCTTTTCAGGCATCCGGCCGGCCATTAATGTCGGCCTTTCTGTTTCAAGGGTTGGAGGGGCCGCCCAGACCAAGGCCATGAAAAAGGTCGCCGGAACCCTGCGAACCGAGATGGCCCAGTTCAGGGAGCTTGAGGCGTTTGCGCAGTTCGGCAGCGATCTGGACAAGGCTACGCAGAGGCAGCTAAACAGGGGCAGAAGGCTGGTTCAGGTCCTTAAACAGCCTCAATATCAACCAATGCCGGCGGAAAAAGAGGTCATGATCCTATTTGCGGCGGCCAGGGGATATCTGGATGAGTGGCCGGAAACGGCCGTATCCGGTTACGAGAACCAGATGCTCGAGTTCATGCAGAATAAACACCCGGAGCTCCTGAATCAGATCAAGAAGACCGGTGAGATCAATATTGATCTGGAACATAATCTGGTAAAGGCGCTTGATGAATTCAAGACCGTCTTCAAGGTGGCAGCCTGATCTCTGATAACCAACAGCTTCATTCTCTGGAGATTAATCCGGTTGGATTTAAGAAGGCATAGATGGCTATACTAAAAGATATTCTTCATAAAATAGGCGCGGTAAAAAAGACCCAGCAGATCACCAGGGCGATGAACATGGTTGCCGCGGCAAAGCTTCGGAGCACACAGGACAGGATGCAGCAGTTTGATCCCTATGCGCGCAAGTTTACCGAGGTGCTTGAAAACCTGTCAAGCCGGGTTGATTCCGATATACATCCCCTTCTGATTAAAAGGGAGCATGTCTCGAAGGTTGAACTTCTTCATTTCAGCTCTGACAGAGGTCTCTGCGGAAGCTTCAACATGAATAATATATACATGACTGAGAACTGGGCAAGGGAGCAGCAAAAAAACAGCAGGGACTATGCCCTTACTGTGGTGGGAAGAAAAGGTCGGGATTATTTCCGCAAAAGGGACTACAAGATCACTGAAAGCCATGTCCAGATATATGGAAAGGTTGATATCTCATTTATCAATCACATGACTGCGGATTTTATTGCCAGATTCATAAACAATGAGATGGATGAACTCTATATGGTATATTCCCAGTTTTTAGGGGTGTCAAAACAGGAGCCGACGCTGGTCAAGCTGATCCCCATTGAACCGCCGAAATTGCAGGATAAGGCCGTTGATAAAAACAAGGAATACCTGTTTGAACCGACTGCCAGGGATCTGCTGATAGAGCTTCTGCCCAAGCATATTGGGGTCCAGATCTTGAATGCCTTTTTTCAGAACGAGGTCAGCGAACACGCTGCCAGGATGGCTGCCATGGATAATGCCACCAGGAACTGCAAGGAGATGGTAGGTGATCTTACACTGGTTTACAATAAGGCGAGACAGGCTGCAATAACATCTGAACTGATGGATATTGTGAGCGGCGCAGAGGCTATTAAAAACGCCTGAAAGGTCTTAATAAAAAGGAGGTCTTGATTAAAAGATGGAGCTAGGAAGAATAACCCAGGTTACAGGCCCGATAGTTGACGTTGAATTTCCTGAAGGCGCATTGCCTGAGATTTTAACGGCATTGAACATTTCAAACCCGGCTATTAACGATATCGAGGATAATCTTGTTGTAGAGGTTGCCCAGCATCTGGGCGACAACATGGTCCGCTGCATCGCCATGGATATAACCGACGGCCTCGTCCGGGGGATGAAGGTTAAAAATACAGGCAAACCGATTCTTATGCCTGCGGGAGAGCCCATACTCGGCAGGGTTGTGAACGTCGTGGGAAGACCTGTTGACGGACTGGGTCCCATCAACGCGACGGAATTCCTTCCCATACATCGTCCTGCGCCCTCATTTACCGAGCAGGACACATCCGTAAAGGTCCTTGAGACGGGCGTGAAGGTTATTGATCTCCTGGTGCCCTTTCCCCGAGGCGGCAAGATGGGGATGTTCGGCGGCGCAGGCGTCGGAAAGACGGTTGTCATGATGG
>JBFYXR010000069.1:0-2685 GCA_041310455.1 Desulfobacteraceae bacterium
ATTTACATCCTATATGCATTAACATTTTTTGTATGCCGCTCCTCTGGAGCTAAAATTGAATCACATTTTTATGCTATTAACATATCGCGCCTATGGCGCTATATGCCGGTAAAACAGTTGAAGTTTCATAAAAGCAATCAGTAGTCAGCCAATTATTAGCTGTTATTCGATTTAGCTGAAAGCTGATGGCTGATCGCTGAAAGCACGAATTTATAATCTTTGTGGCTGGTGAAACACGATGTCATTCATCCATCTCAACGTCCATTCCCATTATTCCAAAGCCTGGGGCCTGTGCTCCATGGAAGAACTCTGCATGTCCGCAAAGGGGATGGCTATGGATACCCTTGCCCTGACCGACACAAACGGGTTATACGGCCTCATGTTTTTCCTCGAAGCCGCCCGGGAGGCCGGCGTCAGGCCTATAGCAGGGAGCGAGGTAGTTACGGACGACGGCCGCAGGGCGGTCCTCCTTGTCCGCAACCGCACAGGATATGCCAACCTTTGCAGGATCATTTCGGACCGGAACTGCCACAGGGATTTCAGCCTTATAAAGACCGTCATGGAAAAGAGGGAAGGGCTCATCGTCATATCAGATGATCAGGTCCTTCTGAAGACACTTAAAAGGGACTCGACAGAAGATCTCTTTGTCGAGCTGTCGCCAGGATACGGCATGCACAGATGCCTTGCCTTCTCACGCTCAAGCGGCATACCGCCCCTTGCGACCAACAGGGTCTATATGGCCTCTAAAGAGCAGTTCCGCCTCCACAGGATACTCAGGGCCGTGGACCTGAACACCAAGCTTTCCCGCCTGCGACCCGGCGACACATGCAGGGAGCACAGCTTCCTGAACTCACCAGGATACATGATCGATCAGTTTCCCCATGCCCCTGATGCCATTGAAAACACACTTAAGGCGGCTGAAAGGTGCCTGAAGGAGTGGGATATATTCGGCCTGACATTCCCTGATTTTGAGGGCATGGGCGACAAAGAGGCATTTGACCGCCTGTACGGCAAGACGATGGAGGGCTGCAGGAGACGGTATGGCGAGGTTACAGGAAAGATCAGGGATCGCGTCGAATACGAGATGGGGATAATAAGGGACAAGAATTTCAGCCACTATTTTCTGGTGACGGCCGACCTTGCGGAGAAGGCCTCCCGTTCATGCGGAAGGGGCAGCGCGGCTGCATCCATAGTGTCATATGCCCTGGGGATAACGGATGTGGACCCCATAAGGCACAACCTGTTCTTTGAGCGTTTTTTGAATCCGGGCCGCATGGACCCGCCGGATATTGACATAGATTTTGCCTGGGATGAGAGGGAGCATATCCTTGACTACATCTTCGCCAGGCACGGAAACCTCAGGGCGGCGATGGTGGCCAATCACAACACCTACGGGGCAAGGTCCGCCATAAGGGAGGTGGCAAAGGTCTACGGGCTGCCGGAACAGGAGATAGGCCGGGTCACGGACAGGATAGGGTTCAGCTGGCGGCTGAAGAATATCCGTGATGACCTTAAAAACCATCCGAAGATGAGGGGCATAGAGTTCGGCAGGCCCTGGGATGAGATCATTGAGGTGGCGGCTTCTCTTGAGGAGCATTTCAACCACCTCTCAGTCCATTGCGGAGGGGTGGTGATAGTGCCTGACGAGATCCGCCGGTACTGCCCCGTGGAGGTCTCGGCAAACGGGGTGCAGGTCCTTCAGTGGGAAAAAGATTCAGTGGAGGACGCGGGGCTGGTCAAGATAGATATCCTGGGCAACAGGAGCCTGGCGGTGATAAGGGACGCCATGGAGCTGGCTGAGAAGAATTATGGCCTGTCCATTGACAGCCCGGGGTGGAGCCCCATTAATGACCGGAGGACAGTGGAGATCTTTTACCGTGGCGACACATTCGGGGTGTTCTATTTTGAGAGCCCTGCCACAAGGCAGGTCCTTACAAAGGTCGCAAGCGGCTTCACGTTTGATGAATATCTCAAGCTTGACCATTTTCTCCTTAACGTGGTTGTTACATCCATAATAAGACCGGCATCCAACCGGAGCATAAAGACATGGGTGTCCAGGCTTCACGGAGATACATGGAGGCATATTCACCCCCTGCTTGCGCCTGTGCTCGAAGAGACCCTTGGCGTGATGGTATTCCAGGAGCAGTTGAGCCAGGTTGCCATATACATGGCCGGTTTCGATGCGGCAGAGGCGGATGTCTTAAGGAAGGTGGTCACAAAAAAGAACAGGGAAAAAAAGCTCAGGGACTTTCATGAGAGGTTCATAAGGGGCGCGACTGACAGGGGCGTGGCTATGAATGTGATCGAGGATGTGTGGCAGATGATGATGGGATTCGACGGCTACAGCTTTTGCAAGCCCCATTCCGCCAGCTATACGATGGTCGCCTACAAGTCCGCCTTTCTGAGGGCCCATTATCCTGCGGAGTTCATGGCCTCTGTCATATCAAACGGGGGAGGCTATTACTCCACATTAGGCTACATATCAGAGGCAAGGCGCATGGGGCTCAGGATACTGCCGCCTGATATCAACCTGAGCGGGATCAAGTATACTGGAAGGGACAGGGATGTCAGGGTTGGGCTCATGCAGATAAAAGAGTTTTCCAGTGATGACCTGGAGGCAATTATAGTTGAACGCAGAAAGAACGTGCCCTTTTATTCAATAGATGAATTTCTCGGCCGGACTGT
>JBFYXR010000070.1:0-3490 GCA_041310455.1 Desulfobacteraceae bacterium
TTTTACAGCCTTCGCCGATGGTGAGGCTGGTGATAGTGCCGGTGCCGGTAACGTTCCAGGCTGCGCCGTCCTTAAGGGTTACTGAGATGTCATTGCCGCCGTTATAAAACATCTTGTTGGCTACATGGCCCAGATAGTAATATTCCTTCATGGTGAAGTGGGTGTTCTGATTGCCTTTTTCATCAACGTGAATGATGGAGGTGGCGCTTATGGCGCCGTTCAGGGAGGCCCCCCTGCCCAGCGTGACCTCCAGCTTATCGGCAGCCTGGCCGCCGAAGTAACCGGTCCCGTTGTAAAAGTCGCCGTTCAGCACCACGTCGCCGGCGTTGAATGTGTATGTGTTTCTTTTGTCTGTGGTGGTCTTAACAGGGTAGTCGATGCCCGGGTAGCCCTTGTCCTCATTGAATTCCGTGTTGAAGCGGAGACCGATAGTGCTTGCAGTGTTTAAGCCCACCAGTGCGTCGTCGTTGTCGATCATCTGAAGGATTATGCCGTCCTTTGAGTTGATCTTTGCTCCGTTGCTGACGGTCATGTTGACGTCGCCGGACTTCATCAGAAAGGCCGCGTTGCCGGTATTGACTATGGTTCCGTCCGTTATCGTGAGATTGCCCTTGCTGTGGGCCATCCAGCCGAAGGCGTCGGAGTTGATGACGGTATTTTTTCCCAGTCCGGTAATACCGGTAAAGACCGGGGTGTCGGAGGGAACAGGATCATAACCCTCTTTTGTGTGGCCCAGAAAGTCGGTCACGGTTTTACCGTTGGGGATCTGCTTCACGGGATATATGTCAAGAGGTTTTTCGAATTTTGAGGAGGCATAGACGGCATCTCCGCCGGTGACGATGCCGGCGTATGTGCCCACGTTAAAGGTGACACCGTAGAAATATTCCTTGGCGCCGAGTATATAAGTGCCGTAGCCGCTGCCGAAGTTCGTGCTGAACGGATCTTTGTCGCCATGCAGGGTCAGTGTTGAGTCGACAACGGTCATGACCATATCGGAGCCGCCATCGGTGGAAAGAACGCCCCAGTTGGCGGCATTGGCGTCGGTCCTCACTACGGTAAAGGTGGAGCACGTGCCCATCAGGTTTGTGGCACGGGCGCTGCCGGTGATCCCCAGCACCCACGGCGGCGCGACCATTATTGATGTGTCCGCGGAGTTCACATAGCCGTCATACAGGGTGCCCCCCATGACATTGAAGGAGGAATCGGCAAGCAATACGTCTGCATTGTCGTATACAAAAAAAGCAAGGCGGGCAACGCCCTCGGTACGGATGTTCACCTTGTCTACGGTCACTTTGGCGTTGTTATAGGCACTGATAACAGCGCCATAGCCATTAAAGTCGCTGACGTCACTTCCGTCGCTCTTGCTGAGGAAGTTGAAGGTGGAATCCTTGATAGCGTAATCGGCGCCGTTTACAATGATGCCGTTAAAGTTGTCGCTGGTTGAATTAATGGCTATGTTGGAGGCGGAGGCCGCTGTCACGGACCCGCCCGATACGGCCTGACTGATGGACAGGGACTTCACCAGGCCGGTCTTATCCACATAAATCGCAGCCCGGTAGTTGTCGACGCCCCTGTTGTTGGAGCCGACAGGGCTGCTGCTAAGCCTGTCAGTGATGACAAGTTCAACATTCTTATAGGTCCCGGGTTTGATTCCTGTTTCAACACCGTCAACCATCATGGTCAGGTTTTTGCCGGGGGTCTTGATGGTGGCGCCCTCGGGAATGGTCAGACTCGATAGTTTAGCATTCTCGGTAACAACCCAGGTTGAGCCCGGTTTAAGATTTTTGGCTGCCGCATCCGCTGCAAACGCTGTTGTATTGCCGGCAGTAAACGGCATAATAAGCATTGCTGCAACACCTATGGCCGTTAATATCCTGATGAATCTTTTTTCCATGATAATTTCCCCCTCCTTCAAAAATAGTTTCTGTTTATCAAAAAAATTGACATTTATTGATTCATGCTATCAGTTTATAGGTGATCCGGTAATCTTCAAGACACACCTCATGTTCAGTTTTATATTAATGGAAAAGATTAAAGTGGGCGAGGAGAATCTTTTATGGTTAGACCTTTATTATTAATATAATAAACTGTCAAGAATGAAAATGAACTCTAATATTTTCGGGTACTGCTTGAGGGTATTTTCCCGATTAGCCGGGAGAAAGGGTCCAGGGGTTCAAGGATTCGAGGGTTCAAGTGTAAGGACAAAGGAAAAAGGTTAAAGGAGAAAGGTAGTCTGAACCCTGTCTGCTGTCTTCTGTTCTCCCTCTTCTGTCTCATTTTTTTCACTCGACCCCTGGACCCCTTGAAGCCTTATCATCGACCAGCTAAATTGGGGATGATTTGTCTCGCCGTCCATGATTAGCACGGGAGGGTTGTTGATGCTGATTTAATTACACTGATCCGGTTTTCTCACTTGCCGGCCTTCCATTCATTGAGCAGTTCTACCGCCTTTTTTGCACAGTCACAAATCAGTTTTGTGCAACGGTCATTGCGGGGCTCCGTTGCCCCCTCTCCGTAAAGACGGTTGTATTCATTCTGCCATGTCCCCCTTGATACGCTGCACAGGGTGGAATTCACTATGATCCGGACAAGGTTCTGGGAGGGCAGGGGGCCGGATGCAGGTTTGTAATTGTCCCATTCAGTGCTGGGAAAGGAGAATCCGCTGTACCACTCATAGAACTGTTTGCCGAGGGTCCTTCCTGCACCGACCATATTCATCAGCAGATACGGCCCTATAACCGCCCCGCAGGTCTGGCCCAGGGGGCCTCCGCCGTTGCCGAAGCTGCCCAGGTTTATCGGGATCTGCTCCCATACGGAACCAGGACCGAGCGCAGCCCTCAGGCCGTAGGCAATTGCCCCGAATGACTTGCCTCCGCAGCCTTCACAGCCGGGCGGGCTCCAGGCAGATTGACCGACTGCAACCGGATCAAGTACCGTGTAAGGCCACGCACCTATGGCAGGTGTATCTGCCGCCGCGGTAGCCGGGGAAATGGTTTGCTCCAGGATGATGCCGCCTGCCAGAAAGCCGGCGCTGCCTTTGAAAAAAATTCTCCTTGATAAATTAATTGCCTTTGAGTTCTTCATTTATTATTTCCTTTCTGATTTATTATCCCTTCTCAAACTCGATGTAGAAGACATACCTGGATCTCCTTCTGTAATCATGCTCTGCTGTATTTTGCTGCCTCATTTGATCGTTATTGATCATAAATCCACGATCCCTATTGTACATATTATAATTTAAAAATATATCACATATTCCACCCCTAATTTTTCTTCCTGTCCAGAACCTCGCCGACCTTGATCAAGAAATCACTAGGGGAGATTGGCTTTGAAATAAAATCAACACCCTGTTCAATTACTCCCTTTGCCAATAAAACTTCTTGTGTATATCCGCTTATGTAGAACACCGATACTCCGAACCGTATTTTTTTAATCGTATTATAAACATCTTTCCCGTTTTTTTTCGGCATGATAGCATCGAGTATAACAA
>JBFYXR010000072.1:0-2503 GCA_041310455.1 Desulfobacteraceae bacterium
CCTGTCCGGTAAGTATCCTTTCCAGGCTGACATGTCCGTATTTTTTTTTAAGATATCCCCACAACTCTGCTTCTTTCCTGTTGTTCGGGGCAAAATCAACATGACCGCCTTCTGACGGAACAGGGATATGCCTCCCCTTTTCAAAGACAATAATCGATTCCCCCAGCCCTGTGCCCGGTGCAATAAGCGCGATATTGCCCTCTCTTTCGACCTTGCCCGTGTTAAGGACGTGAAGTTCACCTTTCTTTAAATAGGGAATCGCATAGGCTGTAGCCGTCAGATCGTTTACAAGTCTGAGATGCTTTAATCTCAATCGTTTTTTAAGGCGGCTCTCCCTGACCTCCCAGGGAAGATTGGTCACATTGCAGCGGCCTTTATGAACCGGTCCGGCTATGCCGAAACAGGCGGATTGAACAGGCACGGGAAATTCTTTTACAAATCCTGTTATTATGGCCTCCACATCATGATACCGGCGGCTGGGATAGGTCTTTGAGATCTTCATAAGGGGGCGTCTTGCCCCCTTTGAGAAGATCCCTAGATTTGTCTTCGTGCCGCCTATATCGCCTGCCAGTATATATCCTCCCTCTCTTTCAGGCATTGCAGGACCCTCCTTTTTCCAAGGCATTAATGATGTTTCAAATATATCCTCAGGCATGACATCATGCAACAGGAAATTAGTTAACCCATGGGATACAGCTTGTATAAAGCTCAATCGTGGCCCCCGGGTCCTGGTTGAGCCTCATATTCGATCAATACGTACGAGGGGCGGCAAGTGACCGGGCTGTCTTGAATGATTAAAAGTTGACAATCTTAAATGATTGAAATAGATAATTTTCCAGTTAAGGTTAACATAAAGGATTAAGTATGCCTAAAATTATTCTGACTGAAGGAACAATGAGCGGGCGGTCCTTTGTCTTTGATGAGAATACTGTTTTTATAGGCCGTTCCTTCAAAAGCGACATGCAGATAAACGACAATGCCATTTCGAGAAAGCATCTCAAGGTCTTCAGGATCGGCAAGAGGTTCTTTATAGAAGACCTTAAGAGCACGAATGGAACACTGATAAACGGCGAACCCATTGCCTCCGGTGAAAGCTATGAGGTTGGCGAAGGCGACAACATACAGATCGGCGGTACTGTAATCCAGCTCGCTGACCTCCCGGTAATCAAGGCCCTGGAGAAAAAAAGCCTGAAGCCGGAGGTTATCAGATATAAAGTTGACGAAACAAATGACACCCAGAAAGAAAGAAGGTCCCATGGCTCCAATGACCTTAATCTGGTCTTCAACATGTCGGAGCTGGTTAAGGAGCCTTATGGCGTAAATGAATTTTTCGAGAAGGCGCTGGGGCATCTACTGGACTTTTTCCAGAGGATTGACAGGGCCGGCATCTTTATATTTGAGAAGGACAAGAACGGCAAGAAGGCAATAAAAAACATCATTTCCCTGTGTCGGGAAAAGAACGGGAAAAGAAAATTTTCATTCAGTCACAGATTGATCGAACAGATCATGCTCAAGGGGAAGGCCATAAGGATGTCGGATACAAATTTTGAAAAACAGGTTGATTTCGCGGCAAGCACGCTGATTCTGCAGATCAAGTCTGTTGTATGCGTTCCGATCATAAGCGCATCCGAGACCCTTGGTGCCATATACATGGACTCTCTCCAGAGCGCCTACAGCTTTAGAAAGGATGACATGATGTTATTGAACAGCGTAAGCGGCTATCTTGCTGCCGTTATCGAGACCAGAAAGACCTCCTAAATCCTCCATCTGCACGGCTCGGTTTTTCAGCCTCTCCGGTGCCGGCAAAACCTTTTAAGGCTTTTTATCTTTTATACCGTCCTTCCTGAATTTTTTCATATCGATCTCTTTTGTCAAACCTTCGGCGTTGCTGTCCAGATAAAACGCCTCCATTGTCCCGCTGTCTTTGAAAATATCAAATTCCGCGACCGGCCCATTATCGGCATCAGAAGTTTTGTCCTGCAGGCCTCTTTCCGAATCAGCCGGCCCGGTGTCTTCAATATCCAGGTCTTCAAAAGAAAGATCATCGAGGCTGAAGGAGACATCCTCGTCCCGGCCCGCTTCTTTTTGGCCTGGCTCACCCCCCTTCCCCGATGTTTTTATCCCTCCGTATGACTCCACCATAGATTCATCGAGAATCAGGTCATCACCCTCAAGAACAAGATCCAGTTCATCTTCTTCATCCCGCCCCCCGGGTGGAGCAACCTCTTCTGCCCGCCCAGCGGAGATATCGTCAAAGTCAAGGTCGGGTTCGTTGTCCTCCGGTTCGGAGCCGGGCATTGATTTTAATGACGGCGGCAGGGAAACAACATCAAATTCTTCTTCATCCTCCAGTAAGGCCTCATCCTCTTCCAGTCCCGCCAGGGAATCATCAAGACCTGCGCCTCTTGCCGCCGGCCCTTCCATTACCACAGGCTGGTCCGGAATCACGTCAACGTCGGCATCATCATAGGATTCCCCCAGGAGCCTCCTGAGAAGCATAGGG
>JBFYXR010000011.1:0-4642 GCA_041310455.1 Desulfobacteraceae bacterium
CGTGTGCTCTTCCGATCTTTCTGTCTTCCGTCTTCCGTCTTCCGTCTTCTATCTTCTGTCTTCTGTCTTCCGTCTTCTGTCTTCTGTCTTCTGTCTTCTGTCTTCCGTCTTCCGTCTTCTATCTTTTTGCATGAGACTTCATTTGTTTGACCGCAACACAGCGCCATAGGCGCGATATATTAATAGCAGGTGAATCGCAATATAATTTTAGCTCCGGAGGAGCGGCATAATAAAAAGAGTCCAAATCAGATATAATATTTAACATGCCGCTCCTCCGGAGCTAAGAAATCTATCACCTTCAAAATCTATTAACATTTCGCTGCTCCACAGCTGAAATCTGATTGCAGTCTCATGAACGATTAAACTGGCCGCGCCAGAGGCAAGAGGCTGAGCTGTCCTCTGTCTTCAGTCCTCTGTCTTCTGTCCTCTGCCCTAATGTCTAATCCTCCTGAACCTCTTTTAGTCCAATGTAAAAATCCAGGACCTCAGGATTTTTCAGGGTCTCTCTGCTCAGCATACTCTGTCCCTGGATGACCTGCCTTATGGCGAGTTCAGACTTTTTCATGACATGGGTATAGGGTATGTCAGGGACCTGGATTATCTTCGCCGGCACGTGTTTGGGAGAGGCGTTTTCATATAAAGTCTTTTTTATCCTGTCCATCATCTCGTCATCCAGCTCATGGCCCTTTGCCATTTTTACAAACAGGATTGACCTTATGTCGTTCTTCCATTCCTGGCTGATAATGACGCTGTCTGCAATCTCATCAAAGTGCTCAAGCTGCCGGTATATCTCGGCGGTCCCGATCCGCACGCCCCTGGGATTCAGCGTTGCATCCGACCTCCCGTAAATAATGACACCCCCGTGATCATTGATCTCAATGAAGTCGCCATGCCGCCATACGCCGGGATACTGGCTAAAATAATTCGATTTGTATCTCACATTATCGGGGTCATCCCAGAAATAGAGAGGCATGGACGGGACCGGCGCTGTGCATACAAGCTCACCTTTCCGGTTTAGTGAAGACCTGCCGTGTTCATCAAAGGATTCCACCTTCATGCCCAATCCCCTGCACTGGAGTTCTCCCTCATATACCGGGCCTATGGGGTTGCCAAGGGCAAAACACCCGTTTATATCCGATCCCCCGGAAATTGATGAAAGCATCAGGTCATCCTTAATTGACCTGTAGACGAAATTAAAACCGTCGACAGACAAGGTTGATCCCGTGGAAAGGATCGTCTTCAGATGCGAAAGGTCATATTCCTTTCCCGGCGTTATGCCGGTATTCATAAGCGCGGTAATATAGCCTGCGCTCGCTCCGAATACCGTTATCTTTTCATCCTGCGCCATCTTCCAGAGGGCGCCCGGATCCGGATGGAAGGGATTGCCGTCATAGAGGACGATTGTTGCCCCGACCCCCAGCGCGCTCACCAGCCAGTTCCACATCATCCATCCTGTGGTGGTGAGATAGAATACGGTGTCATCACGTTTCAGGTCGGTATGGAGAATAAGCTCCTTGAGATGATTGATAAGGACCCCGCCGGCCCCCTGCACCATGCACCTTGGAAGGCCGGAAGCTCCTGATGCGTACATGATGTATTGCGGATGATCAAAGGGCAGCTGCTCAAACTCTATCTCCGCGCCTGCATCCCTGGAAAGAAATTCGCTGTAGAGCACAGCATTGGGAATATCGCCTATATCCGGCTTCCGCAGTGTATAATGCACAACGATAACCTTTTCTATGGATGGAAGCCCCCTGGCTATACTGGAGACTTTCTCAAGGGAATCGTATCTTTTATCCTTGTACCAATAGCCGTCTGAAGCAAACAGTACCCTGGGTTTTATCTGCCCGAACCTGTCCAGTACGCCGCTTACCCCGAAGTCCGGTGAGCAGGTGGACCAGACGGCCCCGATGCTTGAGGCGGCAAGCATCGCCGTCACGGTCTCAGGCATGTTGGGCATGAACCCTGCAATCCGGTCGCCGGGTCTTATGCCCATCTCCCTTAAGGCCCTTGCCAGCCTGGCCGTTTCATTATAAAGCGCCCTGTAGCTGATCCTCTCAGGGGCGTTCCCTTCACCTTTAAATATGATGGCGGTTCGATCATCCCTGTAACGAAGGAGGTTCTCCGCGAAGTTAAGCCGCGCACCTGGAAACCACCTGGCCCCCGGCATCCTGGTTTCATCGTCAATCACCCTGTCATATCCGCACGACGCCTTAATGCCTATGAACTCCCACAGTGCCCCCCAGAAATCAGGGATAGTCCTGATAGTCCAGTTGTAAAGGGATTCGTAGTCAGTAAAATGCTGATTAAACGTTTTATTTACAGAATCCATAAAACGATACATGTTTGAATTCCTGATCCTGCCTTCGCCGGGCTGCCATAACATCCTGCTCATGATTCCCTCCAAATTCGTCTCCAGTTCATAATTTTATCCGGTTTTTCAAGGGTAATGACCTGATATATCATATAATAATTTTTATTAAATATCGATAAAAAGCTTCTTAATCTGTTTGAGATTTCCTCCTCCGTTCAAATTTTCCGCAGCTATTGATTTTCCAACTGAAAATATGCAAAAATACGAATGATATAAAAGTTTTTTTGCTATTACGAAAGCACGAAGATACGAAATCTCGAAATAAAATGGAATAACTGATGTTTTTCGTGCCTTCATAATTTCGTGTTTTCGTGATCATGTCTTTCATTCTATTTTCTTGCCGGCAGCGCTGTTCGGTTGCTGAGCTGATTCTCAGGTGTAAAAAAAATACATGGCTAAAGATTACTATGAAATACTTGGCGTCAAAAAAGACGCATCCAGGGATGAGATAAAAAAGGCCTATAGAAAACTTGCAAGAAAGTGGCATCCTGATATTAATCCCGGCAACAAGGATGCGGAGCAGAAGTTCAAGGAGATCTCCTCAGCCTATGACTGCCTCGGCAACGATGAAAAGAAAAAACTTTACGATGAGTTCGGAGAAGACAGTCTCAGGGCCGGTTTTGATGACAAAAAGGCGAGGGAATATAAACAATGGGGCGCATATAGCCAGGAGGCAGCCTCTGAAGGCGGCACTGGTGGGCAGGGTTACGGCAGATATCAGAGCTATGAGGACATATTCGGCGATCTCTTCGGCGGAGGCAGTGGGCAGGAGGGCGGCTTCAGGACCGCGCAAAGCGCCAGGGGAAGGGATATTGAATATGAGATTACCATTGATCTTTTATCCGCACTCAGGGGTTTTGAGACGGAGCTTTCCCTGCAGAAGATGAAGGACTGCCCCGGATGCAGCGGTTCAGGGATTGACCCTAAATCCACCATGGCCAAATGCCGGACATGCGGAGGATCAGGCCGGATTGATGTCGCCCGCGGGCCCATCCAGTTTACAAAGCCATGCCCTGATTGTCATGGACACGGCTCCACCGGCAAGCCATGTCCGCAATGCATGGGGAGCGGCCGTGTTAATGCAGCCGACAGGATCCGCGTAACGATCCCCCGAGGTGTGAAAGAAGGCTCAAGGGTGCGGCTGGCCGGGAAGGGCGAGCATGGTGCTGATGAAGGGCAGCCCGGAGATCTGTATCTTATTGTACATGTGAAGGACCACCCTCTTCTCAGGCGCGACGGGGACGACCTTTTCATGGAGGTCCCCGTAACAGTCGGAGAGGCCGTGAAAGGCGCGTCTATTGAGATCCCCACTGTTGACGGGCAGATAAAGATTAAAGTGCCCCCGGGAAGTCAGAGCGGGCAGACACTCAGGATCAAGGGAAAGGGCGCTATGATCATGAAGACGAAAACGAGAGGGGAGCTCATGGTTAAGCTCATAGTCAAGGTCCCTCAGACCGAGGACAAAGAGGCCCTCGAAGCAGCTGAGAAGATGGAAAAATTCTACAAATCGGATGTGCGAAGCAATATAATTCTATAAAAAAGGAGACTGAGATGGACAAGGAAGAAAAAGTGAAGCAGAAGCTGAATCGTCGTAATTTTCTGAAAGGGGTGGCTGCCGGCGCAACAGGCATGGCGGCCGGAGGCATATTGCCGGCCTACGCCTCCGGCGCCTCTAAATCCTTGATCCCTTCATCATGGGACAGTGAAGCTGATGTTGTTGTCCTGGGCTATGGGGGGTCAGGAATTGTTGCTGCCATTGCGGCCGCGGATGCGGGGGCCGGAGTGCTGGCACTGGAGAAATCCCCTATCAGCGGCGGCTGCACCAAGATATCCGATTGCAATATCACCTCTCCGAAAAGCGTTGAGAGCATGGTGGCATATTTAAAGGACACCATCGCTCAAAATGGCGTCTCCGATGCAGTGATCAGGGCAATTTCCGAGGAGACCTGCAGAAATCCACAATGGCTGGAGTCCATGGGGATCAAATTTGCAGTAGGAAACAATGTTATGTCAGAGTTCCCCACCGCTACCGGCCAGCCGGAAATGACGACCGGCAGACCATCAGGCTCAAACGCTAAAAAGACTGCCACCAAAGGCGCCCACGGCGGCATACTGTGCGATGCCCTTGTGGAACAGGCTGAGTCGCGGGGGGTCAGGGTCCTGTACAAGACCCCGGCAAAAGACCTGATCCAGGACCCTGAAACGAGGGAGATCATCGGAGTCCGTGCTGAACAGGATGGAAAAGAAATCACCGTGAAGGCTAAAAAG
>JBFYXR010000073.1:0-10960 GCA_041310455.1 Desulfobacteraceae bacterium
TTGCAGGCTTCTCAAGACCGGGCCTTAAGATCAATGTATTTGGAACCATGAAAATAACCGGGCGGAAAAGGCAGATGTTTCATCCCGATATAACAATCCAGGAACACGGTAAAAAAGCTAACCAGGGATATTTGCCTGTATATAGCTCTGTTAAAGGGATTTCAGAAAATGCCTTGAGGTCTTTCATGCAGACCGCCATGGACCATTACCTAAAAGACATAATTGATCCTGTTCCTGCCGGTATTCTGGATCGGCTCAATCTTCCGGATTTAAGGGCATCCATTAAAGGCGTACATTTCCCTCCCGGAGATTCCGACCCGGAATTGCTGAGCCGATCCGAAACTCCCTCCCACAGGAGGCTTTTCTTTGATCGATTTTTTTATCTGATGCTGATCATGGCCTTCAGGAAAAGGATGAAGGAGAGGATTGCAAAGCCCGTATACAATATCCCACGGACGCTTGATGAAGACATTAAAGAATTTTTTAAGTTCAGTCTGACATCAGATCAGAGACAGGCTATACGAGAAATATCAGATGATTTAACAAGCGGCCATCCGATGAACCGTATGCTTATGGGCGATGTCGGCACAGGCAAGACTGCAGTTGCGGCGATAGCCGCCCATATTGCCGTTCTGAACAAGCGGCAGGCTGCCCTGATGGCGCCTACACAGATCCTTGCCGGACAGCATATGGATTACTTTTTAAGCCTGCCTGAAGGCATGGGATTACGCCCCGTGCTGCTGACAGGGGACATGAAAAAGGGTGAGAGGGATAAAATTTATCGGAAGATTAAAGACGGGGAATATAATCTCATAATAGGCACCCAATCGCTTATTCAGGAGGATCTGGCCTTTGTTGATCTGGGCCTTGTAATTATTGACGAACAGCACAGGTTCGGCGTGAGACAAAGGGCGCTGATGGATCGCAAGGGAGATAATCCTCACGTACTTGTCATGACTGCAACTCCGATACCCAGGAGCCTTGCGATCGCCATTTACGGAGATATGGATATCTCCATTATCAAGGAATACCCCAGGGGACACAAACCTGTTAAGACCTTCCTTGTTGAAAAAAGGCAGAAGAAATGGGCCTTTGAGAAGCTAAGGGAAGGCCTGTCATCCGGCCGCCAGGCGTTTGTCATCTGCCCCGTGATTGATGAGAATGAGGACAGCGACCTCAAGGGAGCAAAGGCCATGTATGAAAGGCTTAAGAAGATCCTCAGCCCTCCCTGCAGGATCGGCATTGTCCATGGACGCATGCCGCCGGACGAGAGGGAAGATGTTATGCATGCCTTTTATAACAGGGAAATCGATCTGCTGGTTGCAACCACTGTTGTGGAGGTGGGCGTCCATGTCCCCAACGCTACCGTAATGATTGTTGAACACCCTGAACGATTCGGCCTGGCACAACTCCACCAGCTGAGGGGCAGGGTAGGGCGGGGTACGGATGAAGGCATGTGCCTGATGATCCTTCCTGATGATATCAGCGAAAAGACCGAGGCGCGGTTGAAGGCCATTGCCGAAAGCCATGACGGGTTTGAAATTGCCCAAAAGGACCTCGAATTCAGGGGGCATGGCGAACTGACAGGCCTTAGGCAGGCAGGGATTGGAGAGATTGAAACCTCAGAGATAATAAGATACCAGGGCATGCTTTTGGACGTAAAAAAGACGGCGCAGGATCTTATGCGATCCGATCCGGATCTTCTGAATCCCGATTACAGGTATTTAAAGGTTATGATGGAGTCAGTATCAGGGCTTAACCTTGATATGTGATATTTGTAAAATCCAAAAAACATATCATTCCGTTGATTTTATCATTTATAATGGCATAATAAATGCAATTAACAAATCAGGGCTGGCAAGGATTACCTGTTGAAATGATAGTCTCTAACCTGCCTACCCATTATATAGAAAATAAAAAAGCTGGCTAGATGTATCTTCTTTGCCCATAAAGGTGTTTTTTAAAGACAAAGAATTGGCATACGCTGCGTTTACGATTTTAGAAATATAAATGTTAATCCGATAAATAATTAACACAAAAAAACAGGAGCGGAATATATGGATGTTCGTTATATAAATCCCTTTATTGAATCTACGGTTCATGTTCTTCAGACCATGTCTTCCATTACAGCCAGGGTGGGCAAGCCCTATTTGAAAAGGGACGAGGTGGCGAGAGGCGATGTTTCAGGAATAATAGGTCTGGCGGGTGATGTCAAAGGAAGCATCTCCGTCAGCTTCAGCGAGGCATGTATCCTCAATATAGTATCAAGCATGTTTAAGGAAAAAATGACAGAACTGAATGACGAGGTAAAGGACGCTGCAGGAGAGCTTTCCAATATGATTTCAGGACAGGCCAGGCAGAAACTGGAACTTATAGGCAGGAACCTGCAGGCTGCCATACCGATTGTAATAATGGGTAGAAATCATTCCATTTCCCATATTACAAAAGATAAAATTATAGCAATTCCCTTTATGACCGATGGCGGGGATTTCACAATCGAAGTGAGCTTCGAAGAGTAGATTGGACCATTCTTCAGGGAGCATTAAACCATGGATTTTAACATAGCTATTCTTGTAGTGGATGATTTTGAGTCCATGAGGCGCATTATCAAGGGGACTCTGAAGGCGATAGGCTTCAGCAATTTCATAGAGGCAGAGGACGGCGCTATTGCCATGAAAAAACTGGAAAAGGAAAAGGTTGATCTTATTATATCCGACTGGATAATGCCAAATATGGACGGGCTGGAATTTTTAAAGGCGGTGAAAGGCAGCGAGAAATTTAAAAAAATTCCCTTTATAATGGTGACGGCAGAGGGACAGAAAGGCAATGTCCTGGATGCGATCAACGCAGGTGTCAATAATTATATTGTCAAGCCTTTCACATCAGAGACCCTGTATGTGAAACTTCAGAAGGTTCTCGGGTGAAACCCGTAGGCATCATTGTGGCGGTGCAAGGTCCATTTGAATCAGGACACTGCCATTCTCTGACCCTTCGGGGAGGGTCGGGGGAGGGGCCTGCAGCGCCCCAAGTCCATCAAGCCTTGTGATGAAACGGCGGTAATTAACAGCGGGGATCTCCAGGGTCAGATGGGCAGGATATCCGCTCACATCATCATTCTCCCTTGATGATTCTTTTCCTTCCACGGATAAAACTATCTCATCTATTTTAAGGTTCACCTCATCAGGTGATATCACTCTTTTTTCCGTCTTTTTGTCGTTATCCGTCTGCCATAAATAAATATCATCCGGAGTGCTCCCGATCAGCGAATTGCCGTATGAAGCGTTCTGTGAAGGTATGGGCACGGCTTCATCTTGTGTTGTAAGTGATAATGCCAGCTTGATCTCTATTCGATGTGGGTTTGTCTGTCCTTCGGAAGACGGGCTGTCGACCGATTGCACCGGTGAAGACTGATTTTCAGCGGTTTGAGCCGGCGAACTATCCCTGTCCATAACCAGCTCTGCCTTACCATTGCCGGGTTTCAGAAAAATGTCTTTTTCTTCAGGCGGGAAAAAATTGAAAAAGAACAGTAAAAGGATTGCTGAAGCAGCGAAGGCTGCCAACTCAACCGGAAATCCGATCCGCCTAAATGAAAGGGCCTCCCTGAGCCTGTCTAAAATAGATTGACCTTTTATCCTGTCGTTGATCTTTTCAAGAAGATCATCAGGGGCCTCGACCGGCCTGATATTTCCCATTCTGATGATCAGGGACTTCAATGCCTCATGGCTGCGGCTGCAATCCCCGCAGACATGCAGGTGCTCCGTGACCCGGCTCATTTCTGATGAATCGAGTGTGCAGTCGATATATTCCGACAGGAGTTGTCTGATATGTGGGCATTCTTGTCTCAAAGGATATCTCCAATTTTTTCTCTAAGGCTGCCTCTCGCCCTTGAGAGCCTGGACTTGAGGGTTCCGAGTTTAAACCCGGTTATATCCGTAATCTCCTCATAGGACAGGCCCTGTATATCCCGCAGGATTACAACCGATCTCTGGTCGGGTGGAAGCGAATTGATTGCCTTCTGCAGGAGATTCATTATTTCTTTGCTTTCAAGGTCTGAGGCAGGGCTTCCTGGTCCGTCTTCCCTGTGTTCGCTTTGAAATCCATCGAAGATTTCATCGGATAAACCAATCCTTGCATCGGTCTTTCTGAATCTGTACTCAAGGGATTTCACTTTGTTTTTACAGGAATTTACAGCTATCCTGTACAGCCAGGTAAAGAAAGATGACTCAAACCTGAACCGCTTTAATGAATTGTATGTCTTTAAAAAGACATCCTGGGTCGTATCTTCAGCCTCATGATAATCACCAAGAAAGCGCAGGCACAGGTTAAAAATACGATCTTTGTACCTCAGCACCAGTGCATCAAAAGAGGCCTTTTCACCTCTTTGAAAGGCCCTTATAAGCGTAAAGTCATCTTTTTGATCCTGGCTTTTGCTGTTATCTAGTTTGTCATTCATCTTTTTAGACAGGTTTTTTATTAAAATGTTCCCGGTTTTAAAAAATTTTTATCACCTTGAGCCCTGCGCCTTGAGCCTGGCCCTTTATCTGTATCTATTGATCTCAATCCTTAATTCCATGGCTGCTTTCCTTGCCGCATCTGCAAAGTCCTTTCCTGACCCTGCATATATTATTCCCCTTGAGGAGTTGATGATCATGCCGGCCCCCTTGCTGTCTCTCCCGTTTTTAACGGCCTTTTCCACATCGCCACCCTGGGCGCCTATCCCTGGCACAAGCAGCGGCATATCCCCCACAATGGCCCGGACCGACCTTAACTCATCAGGGTAGGTCGCACCGACCACAAGTGATATGTTGCCGTTGTAATTCCATTCCTTTGATGCCTTCGCTGCAATGATCCGGTATATCTTCTCTCCTCCTGTCTCCAGATCCTGAAGGTCACTTGCGCCGGGATTTGAAGTGCGGCACAGGATTACTACCCCCCTGTCTTTATACTTCAGAAAGGGGTCAAGTGTGTCGCCTCCCATATAGGGGTTCACGGTCACAGCGTCGGCCTGGTATCGTTCAAACGCCTCTCTTGCGTACATCTCTGCCGTGGAGCCTATATCGCCCCGCTTGGCGTCGAGAATAACAGGTATGCCGGGATGGTTTTTGTGTATGTATTCTATTGTTTTTTCCAGCTGCTGTTCCGCGCGCCAGGGGGCGTAATAAGCAATCTGCGGTTTATATGCGCAGACAAGATCGCCTGTTGCTTCAATAATCGCCCTGTTGAATTCGAAGACAGGTTCATTCATTGCCCTGATATGATTGGGTATCTTGTATATATCAGGGTCCAGTCCGACGCAGACCAGTGAATCATTTTTTTTCCAGGAAGACGCGACGGCCTCTATAAAATTCATACAACTCTCCTTTGGTTCTGTTCAATCCCTTTAATCAGCCTCTCCTCCATCCTTTTTACCAGCTCCGGGGGCATCCTGATAGGCTTCAGAGATGAATTGAGACATGCGTGCACGGTGTGGCCTGTCACAAGCAGTATATTCTCTTCTGACCGGATCTGATAATCAAACCGTACCGTGATCCTTTTAAGCTCAGTAATAGCAGTCTTTACCGTAACAAGGGAATCATAGCCGACGTTTCCGTGGTATTTGGCATTAGCCTCTGTAACCACAAGAATAAATCCTTTTCCCTCCATCTGAGAATAGGGGAATCCCAGTTCGCGCATATACTCGGATCGCCCGACCTCGAAATAAGTCAGATAATTGCCGTAATAAACAACTCCCATTCGGTCCGTGTCCTTATATCTGACCCTGATATTTGTATTATGCCATCCGTTTTCAGTCATCTGAAAATTCCTCTGTATAAGTAGGTGATAATGAAGCTACCGGCCGCCAGAGGCGGTGAGCTTCATTCGTGATAAGCCTTTTATATAATTAGCCTACTATTTTTTTAAAATCAAATGATATGAGTATATTCAAACCTTCATGAACCTTATTAATAAAACATGATCGTTTTCTTGAAATGTAGATTGATTTTCGCACAAAAACTGATATGTTGCGAATAATTAAATTTTAAAACGATCTGATTTGAATGGAGAAAGTATAAGAGAAGTGGCACAGGAACTATCGAACGGCACAATGTCATTTATAGGGCATCTGGAGGAGCTGAGAAAGCGGATTATAGTTTGTCTCATCGCGGTGTGTATAACCTTTGCCATAGCCTATGCCTTTAAAGAGAAACTATTTGCGATTCTGATGCTGCCGCTTTTAGGTGCAATGGAGCCGGGGCAGAAAATGATCTTCACCGGCCTTACCGAGGCCTTTTTGTGTTACCTCAAGACGGCATTTATCGGGGGGCTTCTCATGGCTGTCCCTGTTATCATGTACGAGCTGTGGCTTTTTGTTGCGCCTGGATTGTATGACAAGGAAAAAAGACTTTTGCTGCCATTTGTTTTTCTGTCCTCCTTCTTTTTTATCGGCGGGGCGCTTTTCGGCTATTTCGTTGTCTTCCCCTATGCATTCAAATATCTGATGGGTTTCGGGACCGATAGTGTAAAGGCGATGCCTTCAATGAAGGAATACCTCAACCTGGCATCCCTGTTTCTTTTTGCCTTCGGATGCACGTTCGAGCTTCCACTGGTCCTGACACTACTGGCCAAGGCGCGCATCGTGACGGCATCGTTTCTCAATAAATATCGAAAGTATGCCATACTTTTGATATTTATAGTATCCGCTTTGATTACCCCTACAACCGACCCTTTTAACCTTTTCCTGATGGCAGTCCCGCTGATGTTCCTATATGAAGTGGGGATTATCGGCGCAAGGATCTTCGGGAAAAAGGAGAATAAGGCGGCATGAGGCAATGCTGACTAAGCTGATAGGATTCATAAACCGCAGATAGGCGGTTTTTATATGTCCTCATTATAACCCATCATGCACTGCATCCCTGACGGGTAAATGAATCCTCCGTTTTTCCGCATCTTCCTGCTGTCTGAAAAAGATATAGATATGGCCGACAGCGCCTACCAGTTCGGAGCCGGTTTTCTTTTCAAGGATTTCTGCTATCTCCTCTTTCTGCTCTTTTTTCTTGAACTCATTGAATCTCACCTTTATCAGTTCATGACTCAGGAATGCCTGTTCCACGGATCTTAAGAGCTCATCGGTAAGGCCTTTCTGGCCTATCAGGACAACCGGCTTAAGTACGTGGGCAAGGCCCCGCAGGTACTTTCTCTGGAACCCCTCCAGTTTCTTCATATGTATTCCCTTTTATTAATTTATTTCAGCAGCAGGCTGACGGCTGCAGTATGTGCTATTTCGCAGCCTTAAGATCCTTTGATTGCGAAACAGCTTTATAGTCGCTTTTCCCCCTGAGGGAGTTTATGGCCGTGTAGTAATCCAGATTGGACTGATAGGAGCTTTCCTTGGGTTTAAGCACAAGGGCCTTTTTTTCCCATAGGATGGCCTTTTCAATCTCTCCGAGACAATAAAGCACCCTCGCATAAACATCCATGCTGTAATCATTCTGAGGGTCCTGTTTCAATGCATGAAGTGAGAATTTTAGGGCTGCTTCCGGATATCGAAATGCAAGGTTGCTTTCCGAGACAAGCATCATTGCAAAACTATTTGCCTTTTTATCGCTTAGTCCGGCCAGCGGGATCTTGTCAAACATCTCCTTGATCATTGCGGGTTCATCGTTGTATAATGCCACCCTTATGCCTACCTCCAGCGCTTCTTCATTGCCTGGGTCGGCAAGGAGGAGCTTCTGGTCGGCAGGGGCGATAATATCAGGGTCATTGGTTTCCAGGGCTTCTTTCAGGGATGTCTCAAGAAGCGCTATTTTTTTAAGTTCCTCAACAGCAATGCTGCCATCCACGGCCTTGGCCAGGATATAGTCAATATCTGCTGGATGCCCCTTCCACAATATGGTCCCGTCCCCGTTGATCAAAAAGGTGTAAGGCACTCCTTTTACGTCTTTCATATATGAATCACTCAATTCCTTGGGCGCCTTTCCTACCGTGTAACCCATCTGATCCCCGCTTGCCTTTAGGAATGCTTCAATGGTCTCCAAAGGCTCTTTGCTCAGAGACACTATCGTGACCCTGTCGCCATATTTTTCCTGGAGAGCTGTCAGATGTGGAATCTGCGTCTTACAGTTGCCGCATGTAGTCCGCCAGAATTCAACAACGGTGAACCGACCCTTAAGAACCGGTGCATTGCCTTTGATCCATTGAATGCCATCCAGAGAAGGCGCAACATCGCCGATATTCAGAGCCGAGACAGCGACCAGGCACAGTAAAGAGATCAGACCGTAAATCCCCCCCATTTATTTATCTCCCTTGTTTTTTGATTTCTTCAGGTTTGCTTTTGACCAGGATTATAGGCGACTTGTAAATTCATGTCAATGGACGGCTACGAAGGGGCAGCCCTTAATCGGAGAGGGAAGTTAGATACACCTTTTTAAACCTGTCAATCTCCCTGCGAAGTTCATCGATGTATTCAATGTCAAAGGCCTTTGTGAAGGCTGTTTCTGACAGTTTATGATAAAAGGCCATTACCGATTCATAATGGTTCTTCCTGGCCGAGGGAGTCTTAAGATTTAATGCCTTTTTCATTTTTTCTCGCGCCTTTTTCCACTCATCCATGAAGTAATCTGCGTTCTTCCAGGTCTTCAGATTCCTTTCCCCCGAGTATATCCCATAGTCATCCCTTGAGGCCGCAAGGTGATTAATTCTCCTCTCATCCCGGTGGCAGGCGTACCTGAAATCGCAGTAATCACATTTCATCATATCCGCTGAGTGGTGAAAGCGCCCCTTTTCCAGGAGCTCCATCAAATTGTCCGCATATCTGTCCAATAGAGAGAGACCGCTGATATCCAATCCGGAGGCCTCTCCGGCATGGTCACCTATGTATTTGCCCAGCGGGGCATTCTTTAAGAAATGGTCTTTTTTCAGACTGTAAAAAGCCGCAGTTACCTTACCTGCCTTCAGACATGTTTGTATTGCCTTTATATATACGGGCAGCTGGAATGAAAGCCCTTTTTTTACAAGGGAAGCGACCGGCAAAGCCCCTGTCTTGTAATCATATATATGAAACAGCGCTTCATCATTTTTATCCCTGTCAAAGCGGTCAATCAATCCCCTTAATCCGGTCTTGCCGATCTTCGGGCACGGCATGCCGCCAAAACCGAATTCATACTCAATGCCTGCCGGGACCCTGTTTATGAAGTTTTCTCCTTCAAAACGCAGTAGAAGGGCAAAGGCGCCCTCTCTTGGCCCGACGGCATCGCTTTCGCCCGCAAAACCTTGATCCAGTCCGGCAAGAAATTCCTGCTTCTGGTGATCAAAGAATTCAATGCTTTCAAGAAAAGGCACAGATTTAAAATATTCTTCGGCAGCTGATCTGGCCTCTGAGAAGGCATTCTTCGTTCCCATGTCCGAAACATTCTTACCCTGGCCGGCCAGCCTCCTGAAGAACGTCCCGAGTACTCCATGAAAATGTACGCCCACATCCATAGGAGAGGCGTCCGGACCCGCAAGCTCCAGGATCTTAAGCCCGTAAACCCTCTCGAAGAGATAACGCATCGGACAGTTTGCGAGCGTATCCAGCTGTGAGGCGGAAAATATATCCTTTCTTGACCTGAGATACTCTTTAAACCGCATCGCACTTCCGGCGAGTCCGTCGTACTCGAAGAGCCCGTTAAGTGCCCGCCTTGATCCCATGGCCCTGAGGCCCCTTGTGATTTCTTCAAGGATGGGCGGGTTTTTGATGATTACGTTTTTTAAGGGGAATATTGTCCCTGATTCTCCCCCGCCGGATTCGGATTTATTAACAGCAGCGTCAAGCATCTCATATCCTGAAGAGATGTATGGACTTCCATCCCACCCGAAGGATGTTTCGCTCAATTCCTCATTATGCTCAGGCCGGGGTTCTGCCGGTTTCATGGAATATATATCGGTGAGCATGTTTGAAGGACGGACTTCTTTTTTATCCGAATATGCAGGGTATGAAAGGTATAGCCCTTTTCTGCAGTTTCGCAGGATGTGGCTGAATAGATGCCTTGACATATCGATATTATCGGGGACCCTGAAAATATTTTTACAGGTCTCCGGGCAGATCAAATTTGTCTCCTCCCTTAAGGGGAAGGCTCTGTCGGTAAGCCCGCCTGCAAAGATATAATCAAAGGACCGTCCCCTTATCTCCAGCCATTGCGATATCCTGATGACATTGGGGTCCTGTTCGTCAAGGAGAAATGATTTTTCAAGCCTGTTCCGGAATATGCGAAAAAACCTTGAAAGCAGATCCCTGCCTTTTTTGGCCCTGAAAAGTTCATTTTCAATATTCAGCTCTGACGCACCGGCCGAGACAAGGTCTGCTAAAATTGAGTATGCCTTTGCATCCCTTCTTAACAGGCTGCCGTCATCAAGGGGATAATATTCAGCCCTTGGATGCTTGGTGTCAAAAAGAATTTGAGGGAGGCCCATTTCCCTTAAAATGCCGTAGAATACATTTTCTATGTTATGCGGTGTGTCCTGATCAGCAAGTGTTTTAAATGGTTTAAGATTTCGGGCAAGGAGTGTATACTGGACAACAAAGCGATAATACTCCAGATTCAGGTCATCCCTATCGCAGGTTTCCATGGACTTCGCCGATTTTCCCCGGTAAAAATCCCTGACTCTGGAGAGCGCCTTATCATCACCTGGGGCATCATCGCACAACCTGTTCAGCCCGCATCTCTGTGCAATCCCGTCAATAAATTCGATATCGGGCATATCTGTGCTGAAGGATTTTTCAGCGTATTCCATGACCGGTTTCTGAATAAGGAGGATGTCATCCATGTCCAGCAGATTATTTTTCAGCACATTCAGGATGGTCTCTTCATCAAAATACGGACCTGATGCATTTTTTTTATGTATCAGTCCCGATGAAAACAGCCTGAAGATATCTGTTCTTTTAAAATTATTCAGAGGTAGCTTGAATAAAAGAAGAAAGATATCGGAGAGGGGGTGTGACAGC
>JBFYXR010000074.1:0-4422 GCA_041310455.1 Desulfobacteraceae bacterium
TCTGTATCCGGAAAGATCAGGGATGGATATCCGTTTGTCATCGCCGATTATTACAGAGGCGACATCACCGCCCCTTGTTATAAGAAGACCAACCTGCCTTTTTGTTTCCGATGATATGGCAGCTATCTGCCGCAGGGCATCCCGGGATATTATCTCGCGGGGTGGGATCCTTCGCCTGTAGATATTCTGAAGGTATTTCAGGTGACTTGCCTTGAGGCCGCTTGTTTTACCGAATATCTTGTCTATATTCTATTCCCCTTGACTGTACTGAGGATAATAATTGTCGCTCTGGTGGTCCCTGAACCTGGTGAATTCCGCCTGGAATGTCAATTTGAAGTAGCCTGTGGGGCCGTTCCTCTGCTTGGCAAGGATGATCTCCGCCACGTTCCTGTTCTCCTCCGTTGCAGGGTTGTACACCTCATCCCTGTATATGAAGAGTATGAGATCCGCATCCTGCTCTATGGCCCCGCTCTCCCTCAGGTCATTCAGCTGCGGCCGCTTGTTGGGCCGGTCTTCAACCTTTCTGTTCAGCTGGGAGAGGGCCACAACAGGGACATTCAGGTCCTTTGCAAGGGCCTTGAGGGACCTGGATATCTCGGATATCTCGATCTGCCTGGATTCCGCCGAGGCCCTGCCCTGGATGAGCTGAAGGTAATCGACAACGATCATGGCAAGCGGGCCTTTCTTAGCCAGCCTCCTGCAGCGGGCCTTCATGTCAAGGACGCTTATACCTGATGTATCATCTATGAACAGAGGCAGCTCGGATAACTGGTTGGCGGCCTCGGTAAGCTTCGCCCAGTCGCCGTCCCTCAATGTGCCTGTGCGCAGCTTTGTGGCGTTTATCATGGCCTCAAAACCCAGAAGCCTCATGCCCAGCTGCATCTTGGACATCTCAAGGGAAAATACCGCAACGCCCTTCCTTGTCCTTTTGGCGGCGTTATAGGCCACATTCAGGGAAAGGGCGGTTTTCCCCATGCCGGGCCTGGCCGCCAGGATAATAAGGTCTGACGGCTGCAGGCCTGCTGTAAGGCGGTCAAAGTCGGTAAAGTCGGTTGGGACCCCCGTTACAAACCCCTCGTTTTCCGAAACGCTTTCAAGTTTTTTAAAGCTGTCCTTGATTATGCTTTCGAGAGGGGAAAAGCCTTCGCCGACCTTTTCCTGCGCTATGTCAAAGATGGATTGTTCGGCAAGGTCCAGGAGCTCATCGGTAGTATGCCAGTTCTGGAGGCAGTCTTCGGATATGGCGGAACACTGGATAAGGAGCTTTCTCCTGATATAGAGCTGCCGTACTATCTCCGCGTGGAAGGCTATGCCCGCGGAGGTGGAGACCGCGTCCACCAGTGAGGCCAGGTAATCGGCGCCGCCCGCCTTTTCAAGGAGGTTCTTCTGCTTTAGGTGCTGGGAAAGGGTTATAAGGTCAACCGGCTCATCATTATTATAAAGGCTGATCATGCCTTCAAACAGGTGCGTGTGGGCTTCACGGTAGAAGCATTCAGGGGACAGGATGTCCATGATCTGGTTCATGGCTTCATTGTTTATAAGTATCCCGCCCAGTATAGCCTGTTCGGCCTCCATGTTCTGCGGAGGGACCTTGACGGAAGCAGGGACTGTTTTTTCTTTTGTTGCCATGGCAAATCTTTAAAAAACAAATCCTGGATTCTGCGGTCAGTCCTTCGACACGTTCAGGACCGTGAGTATGCCGAACGGGCCGTAGAATCCAGAGATACAGGGTGCAAGGAAAATATCAGTCGAATATTTTAAATCTGAAAACGCAGGAAGTTATTCCCCCGGAACGACCGTTACCTTTAGAGAACCGACCACCTGCGGGTGCAGCTTAACCTTTACGTCAAATTCCCCAAGGGTCTTGATGGGTTTGTCCAGGACTATTTTTTTCCTGTCGATGGATATGCCCTTTTTCTCCAGTTCATCAGCGATGTCCATGCTGGTTACAGACCCGTATAGTTTCTGCTCTTCGCCAGCCTTATGAGCTATGGTTATGACAATTCCCTCAAGGGTCTTGGCTGCCTGTTCCGCATCTTCCCGGGCCTTTATCCTGTTTGTTTCAATCTTTTTTTTCTGGCTCTCGATGAGTTTGATATTCCTGTTGTCGGCAACAAGGGCGAACCCCTTAGGAATAAGATAATTCCTGGCATAGCCTTCTTTCACATTCACTATAGTGCCTTCCAGACCCAATTCATCCATATCCCGTCTTAATATTACTTTCATTGAATTTCCTCCATAATGAAGAACTTTACGTTGTGTAAGCTTTCAGCCGTCAGCTGTCAGCAAAAAATTATGTATTGTGCAATTGATGCCAAATATTATGTCAGAGCAACGATCAACCCCGCGGGTTATACTGATTCAGCATCCATCTTCTTATGTATCTTCCGAAAATCCGCCCAATGATCAAAAAGTCCCACAAGGGCCAGCATGAAAAGGAATACCTGCTGCAAGACAATAAGAAAATATATCCCGGCCCTTGCCCATCCGGGCATCCTGTATTTATTGAAAAAAAACATCAGGATGGACAGCCCGTGAAAGACATATATCACTGCCAGCACAACCAGCAGATTTTCACCGACAAATCTTATACCTGCTGAGGGCAAAAATAAAGCAAATCCTGAGCCTATTATGCCCCAAATCAGAAATTCCGGGGCGCACCACCTGTCGGCATCCCCGAAGGCCGGATAGCTCAGCCCTCCAGCCCGGAACAGGGGTTTGCCAAGAATCACGTTAAGCCATACCACCAGCCCTGTACACACTATGATAAGCCCGGGGTAGATCCTGGCAATCAGCCTGCTTAAAAAATCAAAGGCCAGTTTAATCTGCTCGATTTTTTCCTGATCTAGCCCTGACTGTTCATATACGGCTGCCGTTTTGCCCAGATTTGTCTGGAGATAGCCCAGGACCATTTCAAATGGCCCCTGGCCTTTGGAGATCCCGGCCAGGAAAAGGAATACAGCCCCCATAAAAAGCATGGCCGCGGTTCCCAGGAAGATCGTGGCCCCGATGGATATCCGCCTCTTAAAGAGTTCAGAAATTACAAGGCCGACAATGCCGAACTCCAGACAGAAAAGGAACAGATACGACTGCCCCGTAATCTTTCCCAGCAACCCTGCGATAAACAGGGTTATTGCGCCGTTAATCAGTCCCTCTTTCATCTCCAGTTTGCAGAAATAAAAGAGAAATGGAAGCGGAATTACCATGCTGAAAAAAGGGCCGACTACCGGCATCCAGACAGAAATCGACAGGACCAGGATGACCGAAGCGGCAAAACCGATGGTATTAGCAATTTTCATATCTTTTCAGGCAGGCAATCCCTAAAAGGCATACAAAGGCAGTAAACAGGCCCCCCGGATAACTGCCCCGGGAGGCATTTTACCAATAATCAAGCAGGACAAAGATCTTTTAGATTACCTGATAGTCGCTGTTGTATAGGGTAAAAAGGCTATCTTTCTTGCCCTTTTAACTGCCACTGTAAGTATCCTCTGGTGCTTTGCGCAATTGCCTGAAATTCTTCTCGGAACGATCTTTCCCCGTTCCGTGGTAAAGGATCGCAACAATCTCAGGTCCTTGTAATCCATCTTAAGGCTGCTGTCAGCGCAAAACCTGCACACCTTTCTCCTGTGAAAAGCCATTCCCCCTTTTGGAAACTTGTCATTATCTCTGTCTCTGTCTCTATCCATTTTCCACCTCACTCTCATCCATCTCCGCAGCCTCGCCCTCTTCCACAGCCGCGGGGGGTACAACCGCCTCCTGGCTAGCAGCAAAAGCGGCCTGTTTCTGCGCCTCGTTCTCTTTTTCGATTAATTCCTGGGGATCGGCTTTATCCGCGAGCTTTACGGTCTGGTACTTGATAATCCTGTCATCGAGGTTAAGATTTCTCTCGAGTTCGGTAGTAACTCCGGGGTTCGCACAGAAGTCAACCAGGACATAGAAACCGTTATTGAATTTTTTAACGGTATAGGCAAGTCTCTGTTTGCCCCATTTCTGGGTCTTGATGATAACACCCTTCTGGTTCACTATCAGGTTGTTGAACTTCTCTACTATTGCATTAAACTCGTCGTCACTCTCATTTGGGTTGATGATATAAATTATTTCATAATGCCTCATAAATTTTCTCCTTTCGGGCTATTAAAATAATCATCGGTCCCGTCCAGACCGGTCTCGCCCCCTGTGGCCGGACACCGGAATATTTCGGTATCGGCAAAGGGAGTGGTTACCGGGGATAACGGAACAAGGAGTTATAAAAAACAGATTTGCTAACATTTAAAACATGTCTTGTCAAGGGGTTTTAAGACGTGGTATGAACGGCATAATAATACAACCCCCGTTTCAAGGAGTCAATCATGTGGGAAAAGGAATCATCTGTTGCCGGGCAGGCTGCCAAAGAGGCAGGCGAGATACTGACAGGGCTTTTCG
>JBFYXR010000075.1:0-4715 GCA_041310455.1 Desulfobacteraceae bacterium
GATGCGAGGAGACTGAGCCACACGAACTTGGGTGCGCCCGGTTCATGATAAATCAGGATCAGGGTCACGAGGGTGAGGATGCCGGGGATGCGTCCCCACAGTTTGAATACGGCAAGGGACATTATGAGAACCAGGAACAGATCCAGGAGGGTCCACTCCTGAAACCATGATCCCTGAATAACATCCACGCCGGTAACGGTAATGAGCCTCCAGCCGGGCGAAAGGTTCAGTGTCCCTGACAGTGACTGGAAGTCATGGTCCCAGCCCACTGCCGAATATGCCCCCCCTGAAGGGTCAATGCGTGATTCCGAGGTCATGTCCAGCCGGCCCCTGCGAAGCTCAACCCCGGGTTTCTTATCCGCTCCCTGCTCCGTGATGAGCTGGTCAATGCCATCCAGGGAAACTCTCCCCAGCTTCACGGGAGGATTCATGGCAAGATACCACTGGGAGCTCATTGTGCCGCTGATATAGTCCCTTATTGTAAGGCCGCCCCCGTTGAAGTCCAGCCACCAGGTGCGGTTCAGGGAGAGTCGATCAGGCGAGGGATTGGCGTCTCCCCTGCTGGTCTCTTTAAAGGTAATCATGCTGTCTGTGTTGATCACATATGTGCTGTAGCTCCGCCATTCATCGGGACTGTCAGTCTGATTGGGATCAATGGCCGATATCCCTTCTATCTGGACCATGCGGAGGTCGTTCTGCGGCTGGAATGCCCATATCTCCTGGCCGTATGGTGTCTTAAGCGGGCCAAGGCTGTTGACAGGCGCCCTTGAGCGGCCCTTGACATGGATCTCCCATTGGCCGGGTCTTACCTGGACCGTGAGGTTGACGTCCGATGTTATCCTTGCAGGTATCGGGCTTGTGATCTCCATGGGAAGAAAGCCGTCCGGCAGGACATTTTCCAGGACCGACTCCCTGGCCTTGCCGGAGACATTCACCCTTAAGAGGGTTGTAATCTCCATGGGGATATTATCCGTGATGAGTCGATAGACCCTCACGTCCATGCGGTCCTCAACGGCCTGTGCGGCCTGCGTGCGTTTGAGCCAGAGCCTTCCGTCCTTCTCCTGAAGAGGAGATGAGACCTCCTTTCCATCGACCGTGAGTCTTACAATCCCCGACGCAGGGGGCACAGGGATCATCTCGGGCATCTGCGCCCAAGTGAATCCTCCCTTTACCGTGTATTCTCCGTGTGTAAGCCTGATATGCGGAGAGCCGTTCCTTTCAATCACCGGCGCCTCTGCCCCGTTCACGCGCACGTCCATCGGCCATGTGTCCTTGTTTCCCGGCAGCGGCACCCACCCTTCTGCAAGGACAAGCCATTGCTGTTCAAAATTTCCCCTTTTTTCATTGAGCGAGAGCTGCAGGCGGGAAGGCCATATACAGCAGTATTCCTCTCCGTTATTATAATATGTGGGACAGGATTTTTCCTCTTCACCATAGAGGACCCAGTCCTTCCATGGTTTCAATGCGGAGGGGATATCAGCCTCTTTGGCATAGGATAAGGATATGCCGGCAAAGATCATAAGGCAAAGACAAATTAAAACAACCAGTCGTTTATTCATTTCCTGCCCTCCATGTGTCTGAAAGGTTTTTAACACGGATTGTGAATCAGACCTTCAAGACTTTTTTATTGTCCCGTTCCGGGAATGGGGAAATTCCTTGTTTTCAGGCAAAGATTTTAGTCTGATTTTTCCCGATAACAGGGCTCAAGGGTTCACTCGACCCCCGGACCCCTAGAACCCTAGGCCCCTGAAGCCATAGGCTTTAGCCTGAGGTTCACTTTGATTGTTTTACTATGCTCATTGCAGTGGCTATTATGGATGACATATCCCCGAAGTTCCCTGGCAGTATGAGGGTGTTGCCTTCCTTTGCGAGATGCCCGAACTGTTCCACCAGCTTTTCAGCCACCCTCAATTGAACAGCCTCCATGCCCCCTTCGGATTTTACTGCTGTGGCAACAGCCTTCAGTCCATCTGCCGTTGCGTTTGCCACGGCCCTGATTGCCTCTGCCTGGCCGTTGGCCTCATTGATCTGTTTCTGGCGTACAGCCTCTGATTCGAGCACCACCTTCTGCTTCTGTCCTTCTGCGACATTGATGGCGGATTGTTTTCCGCCTTCAGACTGCAGGATAATGGCCCTCTTCTCCCTTTCTGCCTGCATCTGTTTCTCCATGGCCTTAAGGACTGTATCGGGGGGCACAATATTTTTAATTTCGTATCTGAGTATCTTGACGCCCCAGGTCCGTGATGCATCATTAATGGCTGTTACAATAGAAGAATTGATTACTGTCCTTTCTTCAAAGGTCTTGTCCAGGTCAATCTTGCCTACCTCGCTTCTCATGGTGGTCTGGGCAAGCTGTATGATAGAGAATGAGTAATTACTGATGCCATAGGATGCCATCTTGGGGTCAAAGACCTGAATAAAGATGACGCCATCGACGCCGACCTGAACGTTATCCCTGGTAATGCAGACCTGCTCAGGGATATCTATGGTCTGCTCTTTGAGAGTATGCTTGTATGCAACCCTGTCAAAGAAAGGGAATATATAGCTTATCCCTGCATTAAGAACAGAATGAAACTTGCCGAGACGCTCTATGACATAGGCGCTCTGCTGGGGGATGATGCGCACGCCCCTGAGAATAATAAGAACTGCTACTACCACCAGTACAATAAAAACCGTGTTCATATTCCTGTCCTCCTTTCAGTTTTGTGCAACGGGCTTGACCTTGACCCTGATGCCTTCAATCGCCACTATCTCAACAGTATCTCCTTCATTTATAACAGCCTTGTCATCACAAAAGGCGAACCAGTCCGAACCCCGATATTTGATGGCCCCTTCCCCTCCTGCCGGTATCGCCTTTATAACCTTGACCTTCTCTCCCATGTAGTCAGGCGGGGTGTCATGAGTGCCGGCAAAAAGCCTTTTTGCCGTCTTTCTTAATAAAAGGAGCAGCAACAGGGATGAAACGGAAAAGACAAGGAGTTGACTGTTCAGTCCGGGGGTTATGCCTCCCCATGTGGTCAGGGAGACAATAATTGCACCTATACCCAAAAAAGCCAGGATAAAGGTGACGGTGGCCAGCTCTGCTGCCAGCAGGACAAGACCAATTGTTGCCCAGATTAATGCCGGTGAAAAAATTATCTCAGACATTTAGCTTGTTCCTCCTTTCTGTTCGCTTGTCATTGAATATCAAGCGGATCAAATCACCCAGTGAATCCCCGAATGGGTAAAGCCATCTTTATTTTATATATAAATTTATACTTATACACATGGATCGTCCATCGCCAGTCATTTTCCATCAGCTTCCGGTTAATCAGTCTCGATCTGACTTCTGATTTCTTCATGCCTTCTTTCCTGGTAATAAAGAATAATATTTCTGTTTCGGGCTTGTCAATTTATCAGGGATCGTGGGTTGCAACAAACCCCGTTCCAAAAGCGGTTGCAGGATTTCTAAACGAAAGTGTTCCCTGTCCTTCAAACCTAAATATTCCTGGATCTCTTCTCTGTTCCTAGGCGTTTGACAGAACTCAAGTATTCTTTTTGTCCGCTCATCTTGCGGGGTAGCTTGCGGGGTAGCTTGCGGGGTAGCTTGCGGGGTAGCTTGCCCTGTGAGCGGCAAGATGAATTTAAAAATATCTTCTTCAAGTAGTTGTGGGTCGTGACCACAATAGACCCTGCAATACTTGAAAAGATTCCGTGTTCCGGAACCCAGTTCATCAGCTTTGCCGATTTCCTTGAAAACACGGGCAATGGAAGGATTTTTAGGGTAGGGTGTAAGGCGATCAGGATTGATCAGTCCAAAACCATGAGGTTTATTGCCGTTTTCCGTTAGGATTTTTTCTCGTTCAATAATGAATTTTGCCGGGAATGCATTAGTATATTCACGGTGGATAAGCAGGTTGCTGATTATTTCTCTCAGAATTTTGCCTCGCAGGCTGATCCTCTGGTCATTTTCCAGATAAAACGGATCATTCAGATGCTTTTCTCCAAAACTCAGCAGACGGTCGTAACTCTCAACAAGATTGGTGCGGATATCGTCCCGGTCATCGTATCTATCCACATTTTCCCGTCGAAGTATTGCATCAATCCGGAAATGCGGTACGACGGAGAGGATAGTCTCATCTTTTCCGAAGAGAAGTATCCCCGCAAGCGTATAGCCATCTTTCCCTGTCTGAAAATCTTTCTTGTACAGTTGGGCGCTTTTCAACAGGTCAAAGTCACTCATCGCGCCCCATGGATGATCTTCTCTCTGCAGTGAAGCCTGTTTCCTGACGCGCGCGATGATATCAAACCGCAGATCGGCGAGTTTAGCATAGGGGTAAATTGTGTTTTCCGAATAGGTTGCCTGCTTTCGCAAGAAAAGTTCGGAGACCAGGTGGTTGTTCTCAGTGATATTGAAATCACCTTCTGCGTTACGGTCGAATATCTTTCCATTGCAGCGATGGACCTGGGAACTTTCGGGGATGTAGATATAGAGGATAGCTTTCCCATCGATTACGATCTCATCTATTGAAAGATAAAACGGAGGGCTGATTTTCTGGGGATTATTGACGGCTGTTGTAAAATCATTTTTTATCCGGTTGACAAACCGGGGATCTATGCCGGTGATGACGCCGTCATCTCTAACGCCGAGCAGGATTTCCCCGCCGGAACGATTCAGGAATGCGCACACTGTCTCATATATATCTTTGTTGAGGGTTGTCTTGCATTCCTTAAAC